>CAZTYA010000031.1:0-11163 GCA_964617255.1 uncultured Syntrophales bacterium | reverse complement strand
TAGTCGTATTCAGACAATCCGCCAAGTGCGCAGGCGAACCGGAGAGGTTTCGGGCAACCTGACCTCAGCCGTCGATGCGAAACCTTCAGATACATCCGATCAGGCTTGCCGTGCTTTGAACAGCGCCGTTTCCCATAAAAAGAAAGGCGTGCGCAACATTCTCTGCATCGACCAGGACCGCGACTTTCTGGAATCCTTGACAGCCATGCTCACTGCGGCCGGGTATCGCATCACCTGTGCGCAGTCAGGCAAGGAAGGATTGGACGACGCGTTTCATGCCACACCCGATCTTATCATCCTTGACCTTGCGGTATCCGATATCGGTTATTTTGAAATGTTTTCCGCCCTGAGAAACAATCCCCAAACAGCAGATGTCCCCATCATCATCCTGACGGGTAAAGACATCTCAATGGGCGAACGGCTCAGTCTGGTCGGACAAATTGAAGAACTCGTCCATAAGAATTATTGCACCAACGAAGATCTGCTGGATCACATCCGCAATCTTGAAAAACCTTCTCCGGTAAGGGTTGGCCTTCTGGATACGCAAAGCGGGCTGTTTGACCGATCCTATTTTCAGATCAGACTGGCCCAGGAGATTTGCCGTGCCGACCGCCACCAGATCGTTTTCTCGATTCTGATGGCGGATATCGACCATTTCGACGAATTTTCCCGGATCAACGGCACGCAAAACTGCGATATCTGCATAAAAAGTATCGCCGATTTTCTGCGTGAAACCACCCGCGGTTCAGACATCCTGGTCCGATACGGCAGCGACGAATTTGCGATCCTGTTAACCGATACAACGGAAGAAGACTCCTTTATCGTCGCCCGGAGACTCCTCGCGTTCATAGAAAATTACCAGTTTGCCGGGGTGGAACAACTGGAACATGGAAAACTGACTGCGAGCATCGCGGTTGTTCACTACGACCGCATTGCGCCGTGCATACCCGAAAAAATGATTTCCCAGGCGCAGCAACTCATCCGGGAGGCGAAAAAAGACGGCGGACGGGAAATTAAGGCTTATGGGCATACCGATCCCCTGGAAATTGATGCTCAGGTTAATGACGATGTCGCTTAAAGGAAAACCATCCCGGGAATGGCCTGAAAAGATGGTCTATCTCCTTGACGCCAGACATTTTTTCTCTTATAGTCTGCGGCGTGAGTTTGTATCGACCGATGGCCCTTACCATGTTGATTTTCCGGGGGAAAATGCAATCAATCATTCAACCCACTGCAGCATAGCCTGACACCATGAACGATCTTCGCTACCGCCTGACATTTCAGGGTTTTGCAGCCGGTACGGCTATAAAGAAAGTCGCCTACGCCCTTCAGAAAGAAATCGGTCTTACCGTCGATGAAATCCGCCCCCTGTTAACCAGTGCTCCCCGGGTCGTCCGGACTTTCGACACCCAAAGCCGAGCCGAGGCGGCACAACGGGCCATGGCACAGATGGGCTGCCTTACGACGATGGAACCGGTCGTGCAATACGACGACACGCCTTATGTCATTGCGCAAAAACATGATCGCCGTATTCGCGGCGAACTCAGCAAGGTGCTGCGGAGCCGGAGCAGTATGTCCATTCTGGTTTTTCACGTGGGCGCAGGATCATCACTTCCCGTTTATCCCTCCATGCTGGGAAATATTGAGGACCAGTTGGGAGAAATCTTTCGGGAAAGCGATACCTTGATCGGCATCGATGATTATCGCTTTGTCGTCCTCGGTTTTGCAACCGACCGGCATGGCGTAAGCCCCATACAGCAGAAGGCCATCCGCGGCCTGAAAAAAATGCTGGGAGAAAATGTGGCCGTCACCTGCGGATACGCCGTCTTTCCGGAAGAAGGCCAAACGCTCGGGAAGCTGCTTTATCTGACAACGCTATCCAGAGACGCGGCAGAAGGCAGTCCAACGCCGACAGAAGGCCGGGCTGACAAAGCCGTCGTGTCGACCTCGATACCGTCAGCAACTGCAGAAGACCAATGGACCCCTTTGCAGCTCTGTTTCATCCGGGGCCGGGGTCGCATTTTCAACCGGCTGCTCAGCATGACGCCTGATATGCTCTGGCTGGGTCTTGTTCAGATCCCCCATACAGACCAGAAGGAATTTTTGGCCCGTCTGCCTTTTGATTCACCGCTGGTACCGGTTCTGGAAAATATGATTAAAGAACAGGTAAAACCTCCGCCCGCCTCGGAAGCGGAACGTCATTTCAGCGCCATCATTCAGCAGATGGAACTCGAATCCGTCATGGCTCAGCGAGCCGTCATGATGGATAAAATCGCCACCATGCTTAATCAGTCCGATGACCTGCCGACCCTGCCGACCGTGGCCAGCCAGATATTCAACATCGCATCTCATCCCTATTCTTCGGGATCCGAATTGGCCGACATCATTCTCAAAGATCCGGCGCTGACCTCGAAACTGCTGAAAACGGTCAATTCCGCTTTTTATGGCTACCCACAAAAAATCAGCTCGGTAAAATATGCGATTTCTCTCCTGGGGACCAATGAGATTGTGGATATCGCGTTCGGGCTGGCAGCGGCACGAGTTTTTGACTCAAAGCATCTCCGGGATATTATCGACCCCCAGTTGCTCTGGCACCATTCCCTCGGCACCGCCATGATTGTGAAGCACCTGTACCGTAAATTGTCCGGGCAAAAAGACGAAGGCGTTTTTTCCGCCGGATTGCTGCATGATGTGGGGAAAATCTTTTTTATCGATCATTTTACCGATACGTACCGAGAAACGTATCAGGAAGCGGAGATCGAGGGACAATCGCTTTTCGAACTGGAAGAAGATCTTTACGGCATGGACCATGCCATGGTCGGAAGTTCCCTGGCCGTCCGCTGGAACCTGCCGGAAACGCTTGTCCATGCCATCGCCTACCATCATCAGCCTTTCAACGCACCGGACCATTCCGATCTTGCCGCAGTAACGGGCCTGGCCAATTACCTCTATTACCGGGCCATGGATATCGATGGCCTGCCTACGGACGAAAACCACATCCACCATGGCATGACGTACGGTCACTGGTTATTGCTGTCCCGCTTATTCGAGCACTTCGATCAAGACATGATCGAAGGCATGGTGAAAGAGATCCGGGGCATCATTGATGAAAATTCTCCTTCCATGGTTTTTGGCCCCGACGGAGCAACGCGATGACCCCGGAACGCAGAAGTCAGAAAAATAACCCTTTGCCTGTCGTCGATGAAGCGGAGTTGTTTAAAAAACAGTTCCTCAAGATGAGGAGTAACTATGAAAATAAAATCAAAGAATTATCCGTAATCAAAGAGCTGGTGGATATGCTCCGCCTGACGGGCATTTCCGACAAGATCATGCTCTTTACGGAACAACTCCATATCATTAAAAAATACTTCGCCACGGAACATATCTCTTTAATGCTCCTCAATGAAGAGTCGCAACAACTTGAGGTCATGGCGTCGCTCAACGATCAGGATCGAACAAATCTTCCCGGAGATTATCACCGTCTCTGTCAGCAAACGGCGGAACAGTCCGTGGTCCGGAATCAGGTGACGATCAAGAAAAATCTCACCGAAACCTGTTCTCCGGAAGAGAAGAAACGATTCGGCGCCCAATCCCTGCTGAGCGTTCCCCTGGCACATAACGGGCGGACCATGGGCGTACTTAATCTGGTGTTTCCATCTCTGGACAGCATCGATCAGAACCAGATCAGCTTTTTCAGTCTTGTGGCCGATCAGATGGTGACGTCCATTATTTTATCCCGTCTGTATTCGCAGATGCTCAAGGAAGAGAACCAACGTTTTCTTCTCAGTCGCTTTTTCTCCAAGAATATCACCAGTGAAATTCTGAAGAACAAGGGCATTCTGCGCCTGGGTGGAGAAAGGAAACACGCGACGATCTTATTTGCCGATCTTCATGGCTTCACGTCGATTTCGGAAAGGCTTGACCAGGAGAAAGTCGTCGATATCCTTAATGATTTCTTTATGCATATCACCCCCATCATCTTCAGAAACGAGGGGACCCTGGACAAATTGCTCGGAGACGGCATCATGGCCATTTTCGGCGCCCCGATCTCTCATGCCCAGGACCCTGTCCATGCCGTTAAAACCGCCATCGAGATCATCCGGGAATTGCATCTTTTAAATGAAGCGAACCGCCATAAGCATTGGCCGGCGTTGAAAATCGGCATCGGAATTAACACGGGGGACGTGGTTGCCGGTTATATCGGTTCGGAAGATCACATCAATTATACGGTCATCGGCGACGCCGTCAATGTGGCGCAGCGCATCGAGTCCATGGCGGGAAATGATGAAATTCTTGTCACCCAAGCGGTGAAAGATGCCATCGACGAACTGCACACAGACATTGATGGTCTGAAGGCCTTCAAGGACCTGCCGCCGCTTCAGGTCAAGGGGAAAAAGAAACCGCTGACCGTATTCCGGGTTGAGTATTAGTCCGACCGGACGACAGGACATCTTTTACACAACCCTTTCATCTCGAGTCAGAATTTCATCAGGATTTCATACGACAGGCTTTTCCTCTGCCTTAAATGCAAGAAACCGGAAACCTCTCAGGAAGTCTCCGGTTTTTGATCTTTTTACGCCACAATCTCGGAATATTTGCTTTCTGCTATGGCTGCGGTTTGGCTGCGGCGGAAACTCGGGTAATTTCCCTTGTGATTTCAATCGCTTTCTGGGGACTTAAATGGCCCAGGACGGCGCCGGCCTTATCCCGCTTCATGTTCATCGTAATCCCTGCGGCGGTTTTGACATCCATCTGCTCGAGCATCGATCCGACCTTGTCGGGCGGCGCCGAGTCATAAACCTTGGCCAGATCCTTGTATTTTTTGTTCTCTGAGGATTTCTCTCCCTCCATGACCGTACCGAGGCGGTCTTCCAGGCCACGTAACATTTCGATTTTGGCCACGATTTCCTGCTTCAACGTCTGGATGCGCTGCTCCTCCGCCGCCAGCCGGCTTTCCCGGTTGTCCAACTCCTGCTGTTTCACCTCGAGGGTTTTCATGAGGCTCCGTTCCTGGGACAGATGATCCGCCACCACATCCTTGACCGGTACACTCACCAAACCGTTTTTCGGCGTCTCCGCCATGGCCCGCTTGAGCGAAAGTGCGGACGTATCCAAACCGGAGAGTTCCTGAAACAACTCGCCCGCCAAAAAGAGTTTTACGAAAAGGATCGCGATGATCAGCGCCGTCACGATGACTTTATTATTTTTCATGGCTCTCTCCTGCTGAAACGCTGGATGGACATATCGTCCGTTTCCCGGCGTTCCGCTGCAATCAGATCTGTCTTGTATTCCTGAAGCTGGTGTTCTTTATGGGTTTCCATCATTTTCCTCTTTTTAACCGCCTCCAGGAGTTCCTTTCTCTTTTCCTCGAACACACCGGTCGCTTTCCGGACCGTCTCAATCTGCCGGTTTTCCTGTTTCTGCAGTTCTTCCGAATACTTGAGGGTCAGCGCAATATCACGGCTGTCGCACTCCCTGTTTTTCAGCGCCTTCAATTCGTCCACCAGGCCCCTCTGCTGCTCCCGGATTTCCTGCAACAGGTGTTTTTCTCTTTGCAGGTTCCGTTCCGCATCGGAAAATGCCGTCAGTTTTTGCTCTTCGATGCTCTGCCGGTATTCCAAAACGGATTGCAGGTTATAGGTAAACACAGTTTACGACCTCAACAGGGCATCCAAATCCCGGACAGAGTCCTGGAAGGTGATTTTCGCCTCGATATCCTGGCGTAAAAAAGCATTAATCCGATCGATCATCTCGATGGCACGGTCGATCTCCCGGTTGCTCCCTTTGACATAGGCGCCGATGTTGATCATGTCCTCGGCTTTCCGGTAAACGGACATGATATTGAGCAGTTCCCCCGCTTTCTTCCGGTGCTCCTCATCCACCACATCGATCATCACCCGGCTGATACTGTTGAGGACATCCACGGCGGGATAGTGATTCTTACTGGCCAGCTCGCGTGACAGGGCGATGTGACCGTCGAGAATGGATCGGGCGGCATCCGAAATGGGCTCATTGAAATCGTCGCCTTCCACCAGGATCGTATACAATCCGGTAATACTGCCTCCGGCCTCAATGCTGCCCGCTCGTTCCAGCAGTTTGGGAAGCAGACTGAACACGGACGGTGTGTAACCCTTCGTCGTCGGCGGTTCGCCGACGGACAGGCCGATCTCCCGCTGGGCCATGGCAAAACGGGTCAGGGAATCGATCATCAAAAGGACATTCTGCCCCTGATCGCGGAAATATTCGGAGATGGTCGTGGCCACATAAGCCGCCCGCATGCGCACCAGGGGGTGCATATCCGAAGCGGCCACGATGACGACGGAGCGGGCCAGTCCCTCCGGCCCCAGATTTTTTTCCAGAAAATCACGCACTTCCCGTCCCCGTTCACCGATCAGACCGATGACGTTGACGTCGGCCTTGGTATGACGGGCAAACATACCTAAAAGGACGCTTTTCCCTACGCCGGAACCGGCGAAAATGCCCATCCGTTGACCTTTTCCACAGGTCAACAGGCCGTTGATGGACCGAACTCCCAAGTCCATCGGTTCCCGGATACGCCCCCGTTTGAGGGGATTCACCGGATCGGCGTAGATCGGGTACTCCTCATCGCACTGAATGGGACCCCGATTATCGATCGGATTGCCGAGACCATCGATGACCCGGCCCAGAAGCCCTTCACCGACGTGAATACCGGCTTTCTTGTGAATGGCCACGATACGGCAGCCCGGCCCCAGACCCCGGATATTTTCCAGGGGCATGAGCAGCACTTTCCCTTTCCGGAATCCAACCACCTCGGCATTGACGGGCTTGTCGCTGCCCGTCGGATAAATACCGCAAACCTCGCCGATAGACGCCGCCGGTCCGTGTCCTTCAACCACCAGACCGATGATTTCACTCACCTTTCCGTTCACACGGATCGGGTTGATCCGTTCCAGCACGCGGTGATATTTTTCAAAATCCGTAAACATCGGGTCCTTAACATCCGCAATCAGGAGAGTCCGAATCCCGCCTTGATTTCATTAAACTGTTGCTCCAAACGCGCATCCACTTCGCCGAAAATGGTTTCCACCATAACGCCCCCTGCTTTAATCGCCGGATCTTCCTCAAAGACAATATTTTTGACGCCATCCATTTCTTTCAGAAAATCATCTTTGATTTCGATGATATACCGAAAATCCTGGGGATTAAGGTGGACTTTCATCCCGTCCCGGTCCGTCACGCTCCGGACCGCTTCGCGCAGGACGGAGGCCACCACGGTTGTGTCCTGTTTGACCGCCTGATGGATCACTTTTTCCGCAATGGAAAAGGCCAGCCGGATGATCTGCTGCTCCGTCTGTTCGATGATTCCCTTGCGCAGCCGGGTCAACTCGGCCGTAAGATCGGTCATCGCCGAAATGACGCGCCGGGCCTCTTCCTTCTGGCGAGCAATACCCTTGTTCAGCCCCTCGGCAAAACCATGATCGTAGGAATCCTGTTTGGCCCGGTTGATTCTTTCTTCCAGTTCCGCCTTCTGTTCCTGGGCCAGCCCCCCGCGGCTTTTCTGGGCTTCCAGAATCAGCGGATTGGTCTGGAAGGCTGTTTTGGCGCCCACCGGACAATCTCTGTGCAGAACCTTTTCCACAACCTTGACGGACGTGGATTTGATAACACCCTT
Organism: uncultured Syntrophales bacterium; assembly: GCA_964617255.1. Lineage (GTDB taxonomy): Bacteria > Desulfobacterota > Syntrophia > Syntrophales > JAAYKM01 > JAAYKM01. Next base: position 3,509 of record CAZTYA010000031.1, on the reverse strand, counting down.
AGATGAACTCATCCTGCTCGTCCCCTCGGGAAATGGTGATCTTCCCTTCCGTTTCCAGCCGTTTGGTAATTTCCAGGATGGTCCGTTGACTGGCCTCAACCTCGGACAGGCGAATGGGCGGCATCATCTCGATGTCTTCCTTAAGCATTTCCGCACCGCGCTTGGACATGTTCTTGAATATCTTTTCCCGGAGCCCCGCATCGACGAGTTTGAGCGCCCGGGCGAGATCTTCGCCGCTGACTTCCCGGAGCAGTTCCTGAAGACTCTTGTCGTCAAGTTTGAGAACGTCTTCGAAGGTGAACATGAAGTTGCGAATCTGCATGGCCAGATCCGGGTCGGTCTCCTCCAAGGAAATCATGATCGAATTCTCATTGGCCCGGTTAAGCCGGTTCAAGATTTCCGCCGCCAGTTGAGGACCACCGAGTTGCTGGTCTCCGCCCTGACCGATAACAATCTCCTTCTCCAGGGTTTTGGCCACCTCTTCGATAAACTCATAGGGGACACTTTTCAGTGTGGCCATGCGCTTGGTGATCTCGAATTGCATCGCCGGGGAAAAATCGTTAAGGATCTCAGCCGCCTGTTCCGCTTTGAGATGCGCCAGAATCAGGGCAATGGTCTGGGGATGTTCGGTCCGGGTGAAATCAACCAGAACCTTGGGATCAATATCCTGAAGCTTGTCGATAATGGGGTTGTCGTTGCGCTTGGCGTTTTCGACATCGGCAATGATGTCCTGGGCCGCCTTTTCGCCCAGTGCCTTGATCACGATATTTTTGGGCTGTTCGTGTCCGACCGAAATTGTACCGCCCTTCTCCCGGGCCAGGGTACAGAATTCCTTGGCCACCGCGTTCAGGGTTTCCGACGGAATATCCGAAATCCGGTTCATGTACTTACCGATGCGCCGGATTTCCGAGGGACGCAGATTCTTCATGACTTGCGCCGCCGTATCTTCCTTCAGCGATAAGAGCAGGATGGCGGCTTTTTCTTCATTGGTCATAACGGACTCTACCCATTTTATATGATATCGTTCTAATTCTTTATCGATTCAATTACTTAGCGAATCCAGTTCCGCAACAGTTCCGCAAATTTCTTGGCGTCGGCGTCAGCCAGTTGCTTGGTGAGTTCCGTTTCATTCATCGCTCTTTCTTCCAGAGGATTCATCAGCATCGGTGCTCCGGCCTGTCCCCGAAGTTCCAGGGGTTGCTGCTCCGCCGCCACCTGCCTGACCTCGGCCGCCTGACTCCGGCCCAGATCGGCCACAAGACCGAGCATGGGTTTCAGGACAAAGAGGAAGAGAAAAACCATCACGCCTAAAATAACCAGATATTTGAAATAAGGTGTGAAATTCGAAACGCGCTCCGTCCAGGGGATGGACATATTCAGTTCATCATCGGCCGCCGTCCGGAAGGGCATGTTGGTCACCACCACCTGATCACCCCGCGTGGCGTTGAAGCCGGCCGACTTTCTCACCAGTTCCGCGATATTGTCCAGATCCTTCTTATCCCGGGGCTGGTAGACCTCCTCCCCCTTCTTATCCTTCACATAGGTCCCATCGACCAGAACGGCGATGGACAGCTTCTGAACTTCTCCGACCGGCATGACGGTTTTATTGATGGTCTTGTTGATTTCATAATTGATGACCTCGTCGCTTTTTTCCTCGGCGGACTTGGGGTTGGTCGCCCCGGCAGGCGGGGTGCTTTTTTCCGTCTGCTTCTGGGTACTGCGGATGACGGGGGATTCCGGATCGTAGATTTCTTCCGTTTTCTCCATCACACTGAAGTCGAGATCGGCGGCCACCCGCACCACGGCCTTCCCCTGACCCACGACCTTTTCCAGCATGGTCTGGATACGGTTTCCCATATCCTTCTCAATATTGTTCTGATATTCCACCTGGGAGGCGGTCATCTTTCCCAGGCGAGAGTCGTCCTGTTTCCGGGAAAGAATGTTGCCCTTGCTGTCCACCACCATGACATCCGCCGGATTCAAGCCTTCGACGCTGCTCGCCACCAGATGGCCGATTCCCTCAACCTGATCGGGCCGCAGTGTTCGGCCGCCTTTCAGTTTGATGGTTACCGACGCGGTCGCTTTTTTCTGCTCTTCAACAAAAAGAGAGTCCTTGGGCAGAGCCAGATGGACACGGCACTGCTCGATTTCTTCCAGACTGTTGATCGTACGGGCCAGTTCTCCCTGGAGGGCCCGCCGATAGTTCAACTGCTGTTCGAATTCCGTGGCGCCGAGATTTTTCTGATCGAAGATCTCAAAGCCGACGCCGCCCCCCTGGGGCAAGCCCAAAGAAGCCAACTCCAGACGCACCTCCGTCACCTTGGCCGAAGGTACGGAAATGGTGTTCCCGCCGCCGGACAACTCGTAAGGAATCTTCTTTTCCTGGAGCTTGGCCACGATACCCGACGCATCTTCCGTGGAAAGATTGGTAAACAGGACCTTATAATCCGCCTGATTCGCCCAGTAGACCAATCCCCAAATGGAGGCAATCGTCACGGCAACAACCATCAGAATGGTCAGTTTCCGGGAGGCGGATAGGACGGCAAACCCTTTCCAGAGATTCGTGAGGAGTTGAGAAATGTTATCCATTTATTTTCCTTATTGATTTGGCATCCATACCGTGGGTTCTCACCGCAGCAAAGGTCTATACCTGCATGCGCATGACTTCCTGGTAGGCATCAACAATCTTGTTGCGGACCTGCAGCATCGTCTGGAAAGACAGGCTGGCCTTTTCCATGGCAATCAACGCCTCATGCATGCTCCCCTTGTTCGCCTGCAACTTGGCGACGGCATCGTCCGCCTGGAGCTGAAGGGTGTTGACATCCTGGATCGCTGTTTTCAATACGGATTTGAAGCCTCCGTCGGCGGCGGGGGTTCCGGCGCCCGGCTGTAAGGCGCTGCCCGGAACCTGGATCGGTTGATTTCTGATCATCATGTCCGTCATGATTTTTCTCCCTTTCTTTCCTACTTACCGATTTCTAAGGTCTTCAGGGCCATACTCTTCGTTGCGTCAAAAGCCGTAACCACCGCTTCGTAGTTTCTGCCCACGTTGATCATATCCGCCATTTCCGTGATGGCATTCACATTCGGCAGGAGCACAAAGCCCTTCTCATCCGCATCGGGATGAGCCGGATCATAAACGCTTTTCATGGGTGAGGTATCTTCCGTAACCTGATCGACCTTCACCTCCGCAAGGGCGCCGCGCAGGGTTTTATCGAAGGGTTCATCGACATCCTCCGCCCTCAAGACCACCATCTTTCTCCGGTAGGGACCGCCTTCGGCCGTTTTGGTCGTTCCCGCGTTGGCCAGGTTGCTGGTGATCACATCCATCTTGGCCCGCTGGGCCGACAGACCGGAACCGCAAATTTGAAAATTCGTCGTGAAATCCATTTTATCTTACATCCTTTAAAAAAGTGCTGATACTCCTGAATTTTCTGGCCAGGATATCCACGGTAACGTTGTACATTAACTGATTTTCCGCGAGATTGGTCATCTCCTGATCCAGGGAG
>CAZTYA010000030.1:0-11174 GCA_964617255.1 uncultured Syntrophales bacterium | reverse complement strand
TATCTTCCTGAACGCTTGGGTAATGCACCTCTTAGCAAGTGATGCCTTGAAATATTTTTGGCTCTGCCTATGTCATGAAGCAATCCGGCAGGGCATGCTATTTTCAAAGTCGTTTGCTGTGTTCGCAGATAGAGGCAATACTACATGCTGCGTTATTATTAAGCTATATCTTACTTTATAAAGGTAATAATTATGATTATTGAAGATATTTTATTTGCTGAAGAATAAGGGCATAATTTTAGGTCAACACTAAAATTATGAGAGAGTTAATAAATACGTTCGGAGATTGATTTTTCTGCTTTCCAAGCCGAGTTTTCTACGTATGTTGAATCGATGAAATTCGATAGTGTAATGAGACACAGACATGATATCGGCTATTTCCTTTATGGATTTGCCTTCCTTGACCAGATTGGCCACCTTGATTTCAACTGGTGTCAAATTCAAATATTTTGAGGAAATTTTTGCACCGAACGGTTTTGTAATATCGGTCAAACTTGATTCCAAGAGGTCCAGAATGGTCTTGTATTCCGGTGGAAGTTTTACGCTTTTCAATTTCTCCAGATTGGGAGCGATAAAGTGTCGGACATTGGCCAATGTATTTTTTTCCAACTCCTCGCGTTCATCTTCCCGCTTTTCTAAAACGACTTTCAAAGCCGTATTCAGTTCTTCAAGTTTGTTGGCTTTATGAACAACTTCTTTCGTTGTTTTCTTCAATGCTGCTTCTATAAGCCTGCGTTCCTTGATTTCTTTTGACAATAGTATGTTTTTATATGACAAATCCGCAGTTCGTTCCTGGACCAATTTCTCCAGCAGAAATTTAGCCTGTTTCCGTTCCGTAATATCCGTGTGGGTACCAATGACGCGCTTCGGTTTTCCATCTTCGGTCCATTCAATGATCTTTCCGCGACTGAGAATCCACTTATAGGAGCCGTCTTTACACTTCAGGCGATGCTCGTTCTGATAAATTTCGGTATCTCCTTGCAAATGCCGCTCAAAAAAATCGTATGCTGCAGCGAGATCTTCCGGGTGTACACGAGACTCCCATTCTGCAAAAGAGTCCCCGATTTCATGACTGGCATAACCGAGCATGGCTTTCCATTGATCGGAAAAGAAAACACGCTTTGTGACGACATCAAAATCCCAGACCCCGTCTCCAGCGCCATACAGGGCAAACTGCCACCTCGCCTCACTTTTACGTAAAGCCTCTTCACTCTGTTTGTGCGCCGTCTGATCCAACATGACGGTAAGAAGATAATTCACACCCTGGTTTTCAATAAGTTCACCGGAAAAAAGACCATCGAGAATCTTTCCGTCCTTGCATCTGACTTTCATTTCAAGATTGGTAATTTGTCCTTCATTCAGCAGTTTTTTCAAGGCCTCCTTTGGCTGCTCCGGTTCGCAAAAAAGCCCGAGTTCACAAGAGGTCCTGCCGATGATTTCAGTTCGAGCATAACCCAGGAGATTCAGGAAAGCGTTATTTACATCCGTGATTGTTTCTTCCGGTAATCTGGTCACAGCCATGGGGGAAGGATTGCTGTTAAACAGTTTATTAAACTTCTGCAGATTTTCCTGCTCTTTGCTGAGATCTTTGGAAATTACGAAAACGCAGTCCTGTCCATCCCATTTGCCGAACCAGACCCGTGTTTCCGCTGGAATGATTTTTCCCGCCTTGGTCTTTAATGGTAACGGACAAAAATCGAGATCACCTTTAAACATAGAGGCACAAATCTCTTCCGCCTCGCGACGATGCTCCGCATAATGCAGATCCATCACTTTCATATTCATGATTTCTCTGGAGCTGTAACCCAGTTTCTGTATCACAATCCGGTTTCCATGTATGATTTCCCCCGTGAGAGCGGCGACGACAATCATGTCATCCACGGCATTAAAAAATGAAATAAAGTTTTCCCGTATTGTCTGCAGGGTTGCTTCTGTCTCGATTCGCCGGGTGATATCACGGACAAATCCCGTGTGGATTGCTCGGCCGCCTTCCATGAAAATACCTGATGAAATCTCGACTGGAAAAACAGTGCCGTCTTTCTTCCGGTGAAGACGGAAAGGTACTATCCGGACGGATTTATCTATTGCCCGAATGGTCTCTTGCGGTTGCGCCGAAACATCAACACTGTTCATCTGCATGAACTCTTTCTGGGTATAGCCGTAAAGACGACACGCAGCGTCATTGCAAGCCATGATGCTTTTCGTCAGTTGATCAAAGATGAAAATGCAGTCCTGAGAAGTTTCAAACAGGGAGCGAAAACGGGCCTCACTTTTCCGCAGTGCATCTTCCGCAATTTTGTGTGCTGTAATGTCTCTTGAAATGCCGCAGAAGCCACTTATTTTTCCTGAATGATCCTTAAAAGGAGCTGTACTGGATGCGTGCCAATACCAGGTCCCGTCGGCATGTCTTATTCTGTATTCAATGCCTTCCTGGCGTTGTCCTGATTCCATCACGGACTTCAGCAATTCCCAGCAGGCCGGGATGTCTTGAGGATGGACGAATTCCTCGAATAATCTGCCAATCACGAGATTGGTTGGATGACCCAGCAGTCTTGTCCATGCAGGTGAAACATATATAAATTCACCGTATAAGGTTATTGCATAGACGATATCATGACTGTTTTCCGTTAAGAGGCGAAAGAGATTTTCGCTTTCAATCGACGCTTGTTTCATACGTTTAGTTCCCGCAGTGTTCTTTCGTAATTTTTTTCTTATTACCATGCAGTAATTTGCAACTGATTGCGTAGACCCATATGAGAATGATTGTGCAATAATCACCATTCTCTTATTAGCACCAAATTTAATGTTTAATCAAACCTTAACAGCGAAGATTAAACATTTTGGGTGACTTCATAAAATCAACACTGACATCCTCACTCCGGTTTGGAAGTTAGGCGGATTAATATTCAGGATGTTTTTGCATGAACGATTTTGATGGCGTATTGAGATGCCTGTGCCCGGCTGTTTTTAGAACGCTTGAAACGGAGGTCGTGATGAACCGACAGAAAAACAGGGGAGTCCTTGTCATCAGTATCTCGCTGGTTTTGTTTTCCCGATTCCGGCCACCTGGTTTCATGGCTGACGGAAAAGGCTCCACAGTGTAGATTTCCCCCGCAGCTAAATGAGAATAAATCATAATCAATTCATCAAGATAGGTTTCTTCACAAATTAAATTGGCCTAATCGGCTTTTTAAAAGTATGTTTCCCCGCAAAAAGGAGTATAGTGACGGCAAAGTTGTTTTGAGATGTAAGATCCGGTCGGATCCTTTACATGACATCAGGCCTTGGTGGGCAGTCGCTACCTCCAAAGAAGATTTCATTTTGAATCCCTTTCTAAACCGGCTGCCGAATATTGATAAACCGACGCCGCCTGAATCCGGATTTGAGACGGGTCATATCGGATTATCAAATAATATCCTAATGATAAGGAGATAAAACATGTCAGTGGCTGGGGACGATATTGATGCGTATTGTACAAAATGTAAACTTTTACTGACCCACACGGTGCTCTCCGAAACAGGCGGCATCGCACGGAATGTCCAGTGTAAAACCTGCGGTGCGCAGCATAAATACAGACGGGCGCCGGGGGCACGCAAAGCGTCCGGCTCCTTACGCACTATCCTGTCCGAACGCCTGGGGTTAAACGCCGCGGGCAAACAACCTGTGAGCGCGACGACGCTCTGGGAGATTAAGAACCAGGACATGCTCCCTCATGCTGCCGTCAGGGAATATAGTATGCAAGACAGATACAAATACAGGGATGTGATTCAGCATCCTACATTCGGTCTGGGGTTTGTGGAAAAAATCAGATCGGAAACAAGCATGAAAGTGCTGTTCAGGGATGCCGTCAAGCTGATGGCGATGAACATCCGTTAGCGGTTCGGGCGTTCATCATGGGTAAAATTTATAATACTTGACATTGTGGGGAATAACATGTATAAGATGGTCGCAAATTGTATCCTTCTGATTTAATCGGATTGGGTACGTAAATAGTTGGATATAGACATTTGAAGTGCAAGGGCAGGCCGCCAAGCTTTTAAGAGTCTTGGCGGCCTTTTTGTTTCGTCTGCTTCATCCGACTGAAAATAATATGAAAGGAGGATGCGATTAGATGGCAGAAGGTAAAGTGAAGTGGTTCAATGAGCAGAAAGGTTTCGGCTTCATTGAAAAGGATAATGGCGAAGATTTGTTCGTTCATTTCAGTGCGATCCAGGCCGGTGGTTTTAAGACACTGTCTGAGGGGCAGCGGGTTAGTTTTGACGTCGTGCAGGGCAAAAAAGGCCCCGCGGCTGATAATGTAAAAGCGATTTAGTTTCAACAAGATAAGAGAAGGCATTTCCGGTCGTTTATGATACGGAAGTGCCTTTTTTTTACCGATTTAGATCAATTGAGAGCAGTGTATTGCGATGAAAACAAAATATACCTTTGAAAAACGGCAGAAGGAACTTGCCAAGCTCCAGAAGAAGGAGGCCAAGCGCGCAAAGCGCCAGGAGGCGAAGGAATCCGGTGACAAAAATGCCGATCCGGAACAGCAAGACAAGGATACGGAAGGTTGAACGACCGTGATGCGTTCCCTGTTTGAAAGAATCGTCAAAACCAGCCTCTTCCATTTTTTGCTTTTCTGGGTCGTGAATCTTTACAGCTTGACCTTTAGAATCCGGCTGAAAAACGAGGAGGCCTGGCTGATTCGTCTGAACGGGGGCGAGCGGGTACTCCTATGCACCTGGCACCAGCAGTTCTTTGCCGCCATACGGCCATTTCGACATTACAGACAGTTCAATCCCGCCCTGATGATCAGCAAAAGTGCCGACGGTGACATCGTTGCGGGCGTCGCTGGTAAGTGCGGCTGGCAGGCCGTCCGGGGTTCTTCTTCGCGAGGAGGCAAAGAAGGTTTACGCAGCATGATTGAACAACTCAAAAAGTCCGGTCTGGCGGCGCACATTGTTGACGGTCCAAGAGGACCCGCCGGGGAGGTCAAGGCCGGGGTCATTCAGTTGGCCCATTCGGCCGATGCGCTGATCGTGCCCTTTTATGTTTTCGCCGACCGGGCTTGGTACTTCAACAGTTGGGACCGGTTCCTCCTGCCGAAACCTTTTGCAACGGTCACCTTGTCGTTCGGCGATGCCATAAAATTACCGCCGTTCAGTGATCGGAACATGTTTGAATGTCAGAAATCGGATCTGGAAAAAACCATGCTTCCCTTTTTGCATCGGGATACAAGCACGCAGTAATACTTCACATCAGCATAGAAATCCGCCTGCTCTCCATTTCGACCCATTCCTGGCTCGGTTAAACCGTTGAAAGAAATCACAGCGCACACGCATTTAGAAAAGATTTCTTGTCGCTTCCACCCTTTGAAGTGACAAGCTGAGGGGTTTTAAGCAAGGTGGAAAATGCTGGAAGAAATCGCACGCCAGGCCAAAGGGTAATTAGAATATAGCGATTTATATTGGGCAAATATCAGAGAGATTCGTCTGGCGAAAAAGGCGGTAGTGATTTAATATCTTGCGGAAAAAAACGGTCCCTTTTTTCGATGGATATCTTTGCTCACCGGCCGGGTAAAATGATGGAAAAGAGGGAATAAAGGGGGCTGAATCATGACCATGGAACTGGGGCTTTTGTTGCTGGAGTCCATCCTGCTTGTGGTGACCATCATCCTGCTCGTTTACAGCATTAATGAGGGAAAACAGCGAGACAGCCTGCTCAAGGAAATGGGTCGGGCGACCAGGATTCTGACCCGGCAGGAATACTTTTTTACCCTTTTGGATACCATGCTCGATGCCCGGCGGGAAATCATCGGCTGCATTACGGGAAGCCCCCCGTCTGCCGTCGATGTAAAGATGACGCGGGATGTTGCGGCAGCGATAGAGCGAATGGTTAAAAAAGGCGTGCGCGTTCGGTACCTTTTGCCGAAGTATCCCGATCGCCTTCAGGTCGGCGTCCAATATACAAAGGCCGGTGCAGAGGTCCATTTTAGCAGTTGTGCAATGGTCCATTCATTGAGGTACAGTATAATTGACGAAAGGGTTATCGTGCTTGGCATTCCCGAAAGCACGGGCGAAAGGGAAGCGACTCAAAAAGGGTATAAAATACCATCGGAAGAGTTGTCCGTGATTCTGAAGAACTATTTCAACACCTGCGAACAGCAGGTGACAATAAAAGATTATCTCAAGGAAATCATTGACCACACTGGGGCGACACCGGCGCACCTTGCCCGGGAGTATCATGTGGCGGAGCAGGATCTGGCCGAGCTTCTGCGGTAAATTCAGGACTGCCGGGCGGCGTCATCAATTACAGGGCGTATTTCCCCCTGTTCGGCCGCTTCAAAATGACCTTTCCCTTTTTTGCCGGTTTTCCCGAATGTGACGTATGGCATGTCATCAGGAAATAATGAATGAGATTGGTCATATACAGGGGGTAACAGAGGATAAAAAAGGCAGGATTTCTCCCTGCAGTCGAAATGACCAAAGAAATACAAACTCAAATATCATGCCGGACTTGATCCGGCATCCATTGGCAGGGTGTATCGTACCGGAAATGGATTCCGGGTCGCGCTAGTGCTTGCCCGGAATGACAAATCGATGTGTTATTCTGTCTCCTGACTCCCGTCTCCCGACTTCTATTCTTTCCTGTACAGCCCGCTGAGCTGGCCGCAGGCGGCGAGGATGTCGCTCCCCTTGCTGGCGCGGAGTATTGCCGTGTAGTGGTGTTTGGCCAGAAACAATTGGAAGGCGGCAACGGCTTCCGCGGCGGGGCTTTTGAAGGGGGAGTTGGGATATTCGTTGAAGGCGATCAGGTTCAGCTTGCAGCGGGTACCCTTGAGAAGCCGGACAAGCTTGCCCGCGTCCTCCAGAGAATCGTTGACGCCGCCGATGAGGATGTATTCGAAGGTGACCATCCGCCGTCCCGGCATGGGGTAGTCCCGGCAGGCGGCGAAGAGTTCCGCCAGGGGGTACCTGCGGTTGATCGGCATCAAGTCGCTGCGGAGTCCGTCCTCAGGGGCGTTTAAAGACACGGCGATGTTCACGCAGACATCTTCCCCGAGTCTCAGGATCATCGGGGCCAGGCCGCAGGTGGACAGGGTGACCTTTCGGCTGGAAAATCCGAGGGCGTGGTCCGATGTGAGGATCCGGATCGCCCTGACGACGTTATCGTAGTTGTCCAGGGGTTCTCCCATCCCCATGAGGACGATGTTCTTTATTTCCGGCCCTTCAGGCATTTCAGCCTTAAGGGAGGTTACCTGACCAACGATTTCTGACGGGAGGAGATTACGGGTGAGACCCTGTTTTCCTGTGAGGCAGAAGCGGCAGCCCATACGGCAGCCGACCTGGGTAGACACACAGACCGTCCAGTGTGTTTTGCCGGGGATGAGGACACTTTCGACATAATTTCCGTCCGTTAGCTCGAACAGCACCTTCTTGGTCGTATCTTTGGCCGTCTGGGTCTTGACGATACGGGGTGAGTCGATGAGGACGCGCCGGGCAAGCTCTTCCCGGAATTCCCGGGACAGGGTCGTCATCTGATCGACGGACGTGGCCCCCTCCTGGTAGAGACACTTCACGATCTGCCGGGCCCGGTAGCGCTCCTTCCCCAACCCGGCGATGAAGGCCTCCAGTTCAGGGAGGGGCATGTCTTTCAGGTTGGGGAGTCCGGCTTTTTCCATCTACAGCAGTTTCCCCAGGCGTTCGGCTATGGCGTCAATGAAGCCTTCCGTATTGACTTTCCGGTTGGCCGGATTGGGTTCTGCAACAAGAAGGAGGTCGCCGGTCATGACGCCTTCCTCGACGGTGGTAAGGGCCGCCTTCTCCAGGGAATCGGCGAAACGCATGACCTCGGGTGTCCCGTCCAGCTCGCCCCGTTTACGCAGCGCCCCGGTCCAGGCAAAGATCAGGGCCATCGAGTTGGAAGACGTCTCCTCGCCTTTTAGGTGTTTGTAATAATGTTTCTGAACCGTGCCGTGGGCCGCCTCGTATTCGTAATATCCGTTGGGGGAGACGAGGACCGAAGTCATCATGGCGAGGCTCCCGTTAGCGGAGGCGATCATGTCCGACATGACGTCCCCGTCGTAGTTTTTAACCGCCCAGAGGATGCCGCCCTCGGATTTCATGATTCGCGCGACGGCGTCGTCGATGAGGGTGAAGAAGTACTCGATGCCGGCGGCGGCGAATTTATCCTTCCAGTTCTGCTCAAACTCGTCGTCGAAGATCTTCCGGAAACGGGCGTCGTAGATTTTGGAAATGGTGTCCTTCGTGCTGAACCAGAGGTCGATTTTCTGGTCCAGGGCATAGGTAAAGCAGGCCTTGGCAAAGCTCAGGATGGATTCATCCGTGTTGTGGATGCCCTGGATGATGCCGGGGCCGCTGAAGTCCTTGATGGTCCGGCGCACCGGTTCGCCGCCGCCGACGGGGGTGAAGACCAGTTCCGCCTTGCCCGGTCCGGGGACACGGATTTCCGTATTGTTGTACACATCGCCGTAGGCGTGGCGGCCGATGGTGATGGGCTTCTTCCACGTGGAGACCGTCGGGCGGATGTTCTTGACCACAATCGGGGTCCGGAAGACGGTGCCGTCGAGCATGGCGCGGATCGTCCCGTTCGGGCTCTTCCAGGCCTGTTTCAGGTTGTATTCCTTGACCCGGTCCTCCGTCGGTGTGATGGTGGCGCATTTGACGCCGACCCCGTATTTCATGATGGCCTTTGCCGCATCGACCGTCACCTGGTCGTCGGTGTCGTCGCGGTATTTGACATGCAGATCATAATATTCCAGGGGAATGTCGAGATAAGGAAAGATGAGCTTGTCCTTGACGAATTGCCACATGATCCGGGTCATTTCGTCGCCGTCCATTTCCACCAGCGTGGTTTTTACCTTAATCTTCTCCATATGTTGTCGATCTCCTGATCAGTTTATACAAATTTGCTCAGCCGTTTACGAGCGCAGGTTCAGGGCGCCTCCGGCCAGGATCATGGCCTTCTGCCGTTCCGAAAGATCGTAAACCGCCTCGAATTCCAGGTCCTTGGTGGTGTTCTTGACGATGAGTGGCCGGCTCCCGGCGATAATCTCCCGAATATCCAGGATTTCCAGAGCGTCTCCCTGATCGATCCGGTTATAATCTGCTTCATTCCGGAAGGTGAGCGGGAGAATGCCGAAATTGATGAGATTCGCCGTATGGATGCGTTCAAAGGACTTGGCGATGACGGCTTTCACGCCGAGGTACATGGGGCAGACGGCGGCGTGCTCACGGGAAGACCCCTGGCCGTAGGAGAGGCCCGCAACGATCACGTTGTGTTCCCCCTTGTCCCGGATTGCGGCGGCGCGTTTGGCAAAGTCTCCATCGACGGTTTCGAAAACAAAATCAGCATACCGGGGGATATTGGAGCGGTACTTCATCCGATCCCCGGCGGGGATGATGTGGTCCGTGGTGATCTTGTCTCCGACTTTCAGGGTGACTTGTCCTCGGATGGTTGTGGGTAGCGCGGTATTTATCGGCGGTGCGCCGATGTTCGGCCCCCGCAAAAGCTCTGTATCCTGTGCTTCCTCTCCTGAAACCGGCGGAATGATCATGCCGTCGTCAATGTGGAAAAGTTCCGGCATGGCCACTGCGGGGTAGGGCATGGGCAGTTCCCGGGGATCGGTGAAAGTGCCCGTGATGACCGCCGCCGCCGCCGTTTCGGGACTGACCAGATAAATCAGAGCGTCTTTTGTGCCCGAGCGGGCAAGAAAATTGCGGTTCGAGGTCCGCAAAGACACTCCTGCGCTCTGGGGGCTCTGGCTGTTGCCGATGCAGAAGCCGCAGGCGTTTTCCATGAGCCGGGCCCCGGCAGACAGCAGATCCGTTAAATAGCCGTCCCGGGAGAGGTTTTCCAGCACCTGTTTCGAACCCGGGGCGATGATGAAGCTCACCCGGGGATGGACAACCTTACCCTTGAGAATTTTAGCAACCGTGACGAGATCCTTGTAGGAGGAGTTGGTGCAGCTTCCCAGGCAGACCTGATCGACCGGAATGTTTCCCATTTCCTTGACCGTGGCGATCTGGTCGGGACTGTGGGGTTTTGCCGTCAGAGGAACCAGTTCGTTCAGGTTGATCGTAACGGTTTTATCGTAAACGGCGTCCTCGTCGGCGGAAAGTGGTGTCCAGTCTTCGTCCCGGCCCTGGGCTTTCAGAAACGTCCGGGTCACATCGTCGCTGGGGAAAAGTGACGTTGTGACGCCGCATTCGGCCCCCATGTTGGTGATCGTCGCCCGCTCCGGTACGGTCAGATGTGCCAGGGCCTGCCCGCTGTATTCGAAGATGCAGCCGACATTCCCCTTTGTAGAAAAAATTTCCAGGACTTTCAGGATAATATCTTTGGAAGAAACCCAGGGTGGAAGCTTTCCCTCCAGGTTGATCCGGATGACCCGGGGGCAGGTGAGGTAGAAAGGTTCTCCCGCCATGGCCAGTGCCACGTCCAGGCCGCCGGCGCCGATGGCGATCATGCCGAGGGCGCCTCCCGTGGGGGTGTGGCTGTCGGAGCCGATCAGGGTTTTTCCGGGTTTACCGAACCGCTCAAGGTGGACCTGATGGCAGATGCCGTTTCCCGCCCGGGACAGAAAAATTCCGAATTTCCGGGCCACCGAACGGAGATAACGGTGATCATCGGCGTTTTCGAAGCCGATCTGGACGGTGTTATGGTCGATGTAACTGACGGAGAGTTCTGTTTTTACCCGGGGGATGTTCATGGACTCGAACTGCAGGTACGCCATGGTGCCGGTCGCGTCCTGGGTCAGGGTCTGGTCGATCCGGACGGCGATTTCATTGCCGGGAACGTAGGTGCCGCTGACGAGATGCTGCTGCAATATTTTTTCCGTAAGGGTCTTGCCCATAGGTATTCGTCTCCCTGGTAACGGCGATAAGCCGGAAATGATGATTCAATGAGAATGAGGCCGGAAGCAGGAACACTATAAAATGGAGCGGAATAAATCAATCAAAAAATCAAAATATTCCCGGCGGCACTGACTTTCAGGGACCAATCACGGCGTGATTCAGGGAAAGAAGTTTTAATTTCCCCCGAGAAAAGGCATTCGTTTGCTTTTTGAACAGGACGAGGAGCATGTCGATCCCCTGTGGTTCGTTTCCATTGCCGTGAACAAGGATGATACTGCCCGGCACCGGTGTTCCCCCTTTGGCCAGCCAGGCCCG
>CAZTYA010000029.1:0-11282 GCA_964617255.1 uncultured Syntrophales bacterium | reverse complement strand
ATTACTGCCCCCCAAAGAATTCTTCATTCTATCCATGGAAGACGGTGACATTCCGGATTGCACCATTGCTCCAAGAATTTCGCTGATATTCATGTTTCTAACCTCCGTTTTGGGCTTGCTCTAAATTAATATTCGTCTACATTAGTGCCGGCTAAAGCGGATCACGTCACGACTTGGAAATAACTATATACTAATTTTACTTCATTTCACCAAAGCCGTCAACACAGGTCCTTAGTTCCATAAGTAATATATAGTTGTCTTCTGAGTATATAAAGATAGGAAAGGAGGGCAGCAAGCCCTTCTGCTTCGAATAAATTTTCTATGATTTGGCTAAAAGTGTACATTAACTCCCGTTGAGAATATGTGATTTCTTGCCTCAACATCCCAACCGGCTATATCGTATTCGCTGTAAAAATATTTATACGCGAGATCGGCAGACAAGTTTGGCGTAATTTGAAAATTCACCCCGACAATAAACTGAGCTGCAAATGCCGTGTCATCCTCATCAATTTTTGCCGTATAAACATCGCCGCCATCTTCTTCAAATCGATAATCTTCTTCAATAGTCGCCCTTGATAACCCAAGGCCAAACCCTAAATAGGGATTGATTCTTCCTAGGGGATAACGGAACAAAAGATTTGCCATTAAGTTATGAGCACTGAAATCGCCATCGTAGCTTTCATCTCCATCCCACCAATGGTATGTTTCGCCATAATCCTGATCAGCCAGATAGGTGTACTCCAATTCAACAGCCAAAAACCTGAGCTGAGGAATGATATAACCAATTTTGACACCGACGGCCCAACTTTCATCGAGATCTTCCTCAATATCTCCGTCATCATCATACCAGTCATCATCGCCTGATCCCCACTCAAGGTCATCGGGCATCACAAAGCCCCCAAATACTCCCACATAAAACGGGCCTGCCGGCTGTGCCGACGCTGTGGGGCCAGTGGTTAAAAGGAGAAAAACCGTTAAACCAAACACGAGTAATGTCTTACATATTCTCTGCATAATGAATCCTCCCTTCATCACAAAGTAATGGAATCGATTTTCTTCGGTCAACATATCTTCTGTCCTTCATAATTGGGAACTATTATTATCCCATTGGTGAGAATTAGCTATAGACTTTTTAATGTTCAGCATCTTGTCCGCATCCTGTATTATAGTCGTATATTCAAATAGTTAAACAAAGTTAAAGACGGGTTCAAAGAATAGCATCGCAGAATATCGATATTTATTAAAAAATTGGCGGAAGTACATGGGAATCGAACCCACCCGGGACGCTCTTCACGCCCCACACCGGATTTGAAGTCCGGGAGGCCCACCAGTGACCTGTGTACTTCCGCACGAGAAAACGGAAGGAATGCTTGATTTTAAAGATACGCCGGTTCAGGGGTGGCACAAAAAGTATGGTCGATGAGCTGCACCGTGACCTCATCGCCTTTTTTCAATTCCTTTATGTCCTCGGGCAACACGATCAGCCCATTCGCCTTGACCATCGATTTCAGAATACCTGAACTCTGGTCACCCGTCATCATGATCCGATAGCGGCCTTCCCGCCGTTCAACGCGCACCCGGAGAAAGAATGTCAAGCCTTCGACTTTACTGATGTCTTCTTCCAGAGGCACTCGGATAATCCGGCGGTATAGATTTCGATGACCCATCATCTTTAACAGGGCCGGACGCACAAATTGTTCAAATGACACCATAGACGAGACTGGATTCCCAGGCAAGCCGAAAAATGGCTTGCCGCTCACTCGGCCGTAAACCAGGGGTTTGCCCGGCCGCATGGCCACCTGCCAGAAATGCATCTTGTTCCCGGTCTCGGCAATAAAGTCCTTCACAAAATCGTAATCCCCAAAGGATACACCGCCGGATGTGATAATCACGTCGGCCCGCAAGGCTGCTGTGAATTTCTCTGCCAGATCCTCCTTATTGTCCTTCGCAATGCCGACATAAAGCGGTACAGCGCCGCAATCCATAATCTGCGCAATAATGGAATAGCCGTTACTGTTGACGATTTCCCAGGGTGAGGGTTCTTCGTCGATCTCGACCAGTTCGTTCCCCGTGGAGATCACCGCCACGTTCGGTCTCTGGAGGACATAAATAGAGGAACGGCCGAGGCTGGCAAGCATACCGATTTCCGCCGGACGCAGGACGGTGCCCCGTGAAATGACCATTTCGCCTGACTTTGCGTCGGCACCAGCCAGACGGACATCATTGCCTGTTTTGTAAGGACCTGAAATAACGGCTGTGTCTTTATCTTCCGTGGTCTCTTCCAGGCGGACCACGGCATCTGCGCCGGCGGGAAGAGGGGCTCCCGTCATGATCCGGGCCGCGTCACCCGGGCCGAGGGTTTTTTGCGGAATGCTTCCGGCGGGGATTGCCTCAATGACTCGCAGACGGACCGGATTACCCGGCGCGGCATGCCGGCTGTCGATGGCCCGGATGGCGTAACCGTCCATGGCGGAATTGTCTTTCGGTGGAATATCCCGCGGCGCAGTGACGTCTTCACCGATGACCCGGCCGAGGGCGTTCAGGATATGGACTTTTTCCAATCCCAGGGGTTGAATGTCATCCAGAATATGGGTTAATGCTTCCGCTACACAAATCATAGATGTCCGTTATTGCTTGTGTTTTTGAAAATGTACGATTTTACAGGCGAAAGTTATCTTAAATACCGCCCCTTGTCAACAGCTTTGCCTTGAGAAAAACCCTACCGGTAAAAGGAGAGTCTGTGGCGGAAAATGGCAAGGAGCATTGCCGCATGCCCCACCTCCTTAAAAAATTACTCTTTCGGTAATTCGCCACCTATCGCCTCATGGCAAATCCCTTAAAGTATTTCTTTTTCCAACCACAGCCCCCCAATAGGAAAACCATATTTCCCATTGACACCTTCACTCCGATAAGATAGGGAAAACGGCAAGTTGGAGGGGCAAAATCCAATCGTTTTTCTCGCCGGGGGGTATCTTCAAGTTTGCATTGCGTTAAAGCGATTTCTACATTTCACATTCCGGATAGTTTACACAACAGCAGAAAAAGGAGGGGGTCTTTATGCAGGAAAAAATCAGGGAAGTGGCGGCCCGCATCAGGGAACTTAGGGAAAATCTCGGCGTGTCCGGGGAGGATATGGCCGACCATCTGAAAGTTTCAACGGAGGCGTACGCAGAATATGAGAAAGGCGAAACGGACATTCCGGCCAGCATTCTGTTCGGGATCGCCCATCGGCTCAATGTCGACATGGCGGTGCTCCTGACGGGTGAAGAGCCCCACATGAAGTACTTCACCGTCACCCGCAAGGAGAAGGGCGTCGCCGTTGAGCGCCGGACGCAGTATAGATACCAGAGTCTGGCGGCCAATTTCATTCACAAGAAAGCGGAGCCCTTCCTGGTTACGGTTGAACCGAAGTCCCCCGGGAAAACCACGGAGATGAACACCCATCCGGGACAGGAATTCGACTACATCATTCAGGGCGTCCTTAAGGTTTTCATCCACGGCAATGAACTGATCCTCCGGGAAGGGGACTCGATTTATTTCGATTCGGGATGCCCCCACGCCATGGAAGCCATGGAAAATGCCCCGGCGAAATTCCTCGCCGTTATCTTTTAATATATAAGGAGGAGAAACATGTCTCTGATTGACCGATATCTGAGCAAAACGCAATTCGATTCATACGAGGATTTCAAGGCGACCTACAAGATAAACGTCCCTGCCGAGTTCAACTTCGGTTATGATGTCGTCGACACATATGCCAAGGAGGACCCGAGCAAACGCGCCCTGGTTTACTGCGATGACTACGGCACATCCCTCACTTTTTCCTTCGCCGACACGAAACGGTACAGCGACAAGGCCGCAAATATGTTCAAAAAAGCGGGCATCAAAAAGGGCGACCCGGTCATGCTCATCTGCAAGGGCCGATATGAATTCTGGTTTCTCTTCGTCGCCCTGCATAAAATCGGGGCCATTGGTATCCCCGCCACCCACATGCTGACGACCAAGGACATCGTTTATCGGATCGAGCGGGCCGATATCAAAATTATCGTCTGTATTAACGATCCCGACCTGGCGAGCTATGTGGAAGAGGCCGATGCCAAGGTACCGGGCATTCTGGATTCCAAGATCATCCTGAGCGGCAAACGCGAAGGCTGGATCTCTTACGAGGAAGAGATGGCCGCCGCGTCGGATGAGTTCGTAAAACCGTCCGGCGATGACGCCCCGAAAAACGGCGATATCATGATGCTTTACTTCACTTCCGGAACGGTGGGAATGCCGAAGATGGTCCAGCACGATTTCACCTACCCCCTGGGCCACATCCACACGGCCAAATACTGGCAGAATACGGAGGACAACGGGCTTCACTACACTGTCGCCGATACGGGCTGGGCCAAGGCCGTCTGGGGGAAAATCTACGGCCAGTGGCTGTCGGGAAGTGCCGTCTTCGTCTATGATTACGACCAGTTCGATCCGGTAAATGTCCTGAAAAAGTCCATCGAACACAAGGTAACCACATTCTGCGCCCCTCCTACGGTATACCGCTTCCTGATCAAGCAGGATCTGCGGAACTATGACTGCAGTTGCATCAAGTACTGCGTCACCGCCGGGGAACCCATGAATCCCGAAGTTTATTTCCAGTTTCTTCAGCAGACGGGTCTCCGCATCATGGAAGGGTACGGCCAGACCGAAATGACCTGCGCCATCGGGACCTATCCCTGGATGGACCCCAAGCCGGGCTCAATGGGCCGGGTCACGCCGGGTTATATTATCGAACTGATTAACGGGGAGGGAAAACCGGCTGAAATCGGCGAGGAAGGAGAAATCGCCATTCATGTCGGCCAGATGATGCCGGTCGGCATGTTCGGCGGCTATTACCGGGATAAGGACACGACGGACCGGGTCTGGCACGACGGCTGGTACTATACGGGCGACATGGCCTGGAGGGATGAAGACGGTTATTATTGGTTCGTCGGCCGGGCCGACGACCTGATCAAGAGTTCCGGCTACCGGATCGGTCCCTTCGAGGTCGAAAGCGCCCTCATCCAGCATCCGGCGGTTCTTGAATGCGCCATCACGAGCGTACCCGACGACATCCGCGGCGCCATCGTCAAGGCGACAGTTGTCCTGGCCCAGGGCTACACGGGAAGCGACGCCCTGGTGGCTGAGCTGCAGGACCACGTGAAAAAGGTCACGGCGCCATATAAGTACCCGCGTATCATTGAGTTTGCGACGGAGCTACCGAAGACAATCAGCGGTAAGATTCGCCGGGTGGCGATCCGCAATAAAGACAAGGAAAATATGTAATCGACCCCCGGCAAAGCCGGTACGCATTAAAAAACCAGGCGTGGAAGCATATTTTTTTATCCTGAGCGCAATTTTTTCTTGATATTCCCATTTCGATGGGAGTAAGGTGAGCGCCCTAAAAGGTAATAAAAACAGGCGGACCGCGCAAGGATACCCCGGAGCAGGCAGTAATGTCGCGGGGGTAAAATAAAATGATGGGTGGCGGCAGGCACAGTCTGCCGTCGTCAATCGGGCCACACACTCATGACAAAAAAGAAATCGTATCAGGTCGTTGTCAAACAGGAATTCTGCAAGGGCTGTAATCTCTGCATTGAGTATTGCAAGCCTGAGGTCCTTGCCTCTTCACATTCCCTCAATGAAATGGGTTACCATTATGCGGAAGCGGCTCACCCGGAACAGTGCACGGGCTGCTTGTCCTGTGTTCTGGTGTGCCCCGATCTGGTGATAGAGGTGTACAGTGAATAAAATCTTCATGAGCGGAAACCACACCTTCGGGGAAGCAGCCATCCGGGCCGGCTGCCGGGCTTATTTCGGTTACCCGATCACGCCGCAGAACGAACTCTGTGAATACATGTCCGATCATATGCGAAAAGCCGGTGGGGCGTTCATCCAGTCGGAAAGTGAAATCGCCGCCATTAATATGGTTGTCGGCGCCGCCGCGACAGGCACGCGAGCTATGACGTCTTCATCTTCGCCCGGCATCAGCCTGAAGCAGGAAGGCATCTCCTTTTTGGCCGGTTTCCAGCTGCCGGCGGTTATTGTGAACATTATGCGCGGCGGTCCCGGTATGGGCAACATCGCTCCTGCGCAGGGAGACTATTTCCAGGCGACCCGGGGCGGCGGCCACGGTGATTACCGGACACCGGTCATTGCCCCCGGTTCCATCCAGGAAGTCGCAGACTTGATGTTTGTGGCCTTTGATATTGCCGACCGTTACCGGACACCAGTCATGATGCTGGGTGACGGCATGATGGGCCAGATCAAGGAACCGGTGCTTTTCCCGGACCCGATCGACCCTAAGAAACTGCCGAAGAAGGAATGGGCACTGAGGGGACGCGGAAACGGCCCCAGCCGTTTTCTGGCGTCGCTGGTTCTGGATCCTCAGAAAATGGAGGATCACAACTGGAACCTGTTCCGGAAGTACGAAGAAATTGCCCAGAACGAAACCCGTTTTGAAACGTACTGTACCGAAGATGCGGATATCATTGCTGTGGCCTACGGTACCACCGCCCGGGTCGCCAAGGGGGCCATCCATCAGTTGCGGGATCAGGGACTGAAAGCGGGGCTTGTCCGTCCGATTACATTGTGGCCGTTCCCGGATGAAATTCTGCGGGACCTTTCTAAAAAGGTAAAGCGATTCCTGGTTTTGGAAATGAGTACAGGACAGATGGTGGAAGATGTCCGCCTGGCTCTGGAGGGAAGGGCGGAGGTTTTGTTTTACGGCCGTCCCGGCGGGATCATTCCCGAGCCGGATGAGTTCGCCCAGGTCATCCGTGACAAGATGAAATCCTGACGGGAAAGGGTGAAAAGAGAAACACATCATGGAACTGTTAAATCCCTGGCCAAAATATCACAAGCAAAATGTCAGCAGCCATTATTGTCCCGGGTGCGGTCATGGCGTCGTACACCGGATTATTGCGGAACTCCTAGACGAGATGGACCTTGGAAAGCAGGCTCTCTGCGTCAACCCCGCCGGATGCGCCGTTTTAGCCTACGACTATCTTGACGTGGACATGATCGAATCATCCCACGGCCGCGGTACTGCTGTGGCAACCGGAGTCAAAAGAACCCGGCCCGATCTGTTTGTCTTTACCTATCAGGGTGACGGCGATCTCTCGGCCATCGGCACGGCGGAAACAATCCACTCCGCCAACCGGGGCGAGAATATTACGGTCATTTTTATCAACAACGCCGTTTACGGCATGACCGGGGGACAGATGGCGCCGACGACTCTGCTCCGTCAGAAAACCACAACGACACCGGCGGGACGTGATCCGAAATCAGATGGTTATACTCTGCATATTACTGATCTGGTTGCAAATCTTCCCGGTGTTGTTTATGCCGAACGGGTGGCGGCAACGACCCCCGCGGCGATCCGCAAAACAAAAAAAGCCATCCGGACGGCGTTCCAGACTCAGGTGGATGGATTGGGTTATTCCATTATCGAGGTCCTTTCGGCCTGCCCGACGAACTGGAAGTTGAGTCCTGTCGAATCCATCGAGTGGATCCATACGGTCCTGGAGAAGGAATTCCCTCTCGGGGTGCTGACAGATAAAAGGGAGAAAAAGGCGTAGCATGTTAACGACGATTCTTTGTTCCGGTTCCGGCGGACAGGGGGCTTTGACCGTAGGCAATGTCCTGGGCAACGCCGCCATGTACGAAAATTTCTTCGTGTCTTATCTGCCCTGTTACGGGGCAGCCATGCGGGGTGGAACCGCCAACTGCACGACCAGTATTTCGACGGAAGAAATCGCCTCTCCCGTGGTGTCGTCTCCCGATGTGCTG
Organism: uncultured Syntrophales bacterium; assembly: GCA_964617255.1. Classification (GTDB taxonomy): domain Bacteria; phylum Desulfobacterota; class Syntrophia; order Syntrophales; family JAAYKM01; genus JAAYKM01. The sequence goes on along the minus strand of CAZTYA010000029.1, from coordinate 3,476 downwards.
ATCGCCCTGAATAAACCGTCCGTCATCACCTTTCTGCCCCGCCTGAAACCAGGGGCGAAACTGATCTACAACGCCGATCTCATCGACGCCGTTCCGGATCAGCCGGGCGTCGTCTACTACGCCGTGATGGCCAACCGGATCGGCCGGGAAACGGCGAATGAGCGTTCCGCCAACATGGTTATGCTCGGCGCCATGCTGAAGGTCATGCCGGTGATCAGGATGGAATCACTCATCGAGAGTGTGCAGGATCTGATGGGTTCAAAAAAATCCCTGGCAAGCATGACCATCAAGGCCCTCCAGGGCGGCTACGACAGCGTGGCCTGAATTCTGCTCACAAAATCCTTTCGTCACCTTGCCTTCATCGATCAATTCGTTGATTTTATCGACGTCTGTCGGTATATTAAATTAAAGATATCCGAAAGGGGGATCATTGCATGATCTATAACGAAGAATATGAAACCCTGCCGCGGGAGGTGCTGGAAATCCTTCAACTCAAGCGTCTTCAGCAGGTGGTTTCGCGCGTTTACCACACCGTCGGTTTTTACCGAAAATCCTTCGACGAAGCCGGCGTCTCTCCCGAAGACATCAAAAGCTTGGATGATCTCCGGCGTTTTCCCTTCACGACAAAACAGGATCTCCGGGATAATTACCCTTTCGGTATGTTCGCCGTTCCCATGAGCAGCATTGTCCGTCTTCACGCCTCTTCAGGCACGACGGGCCGTTCAACTGTTGTCGGGTACACGAAACGCGATATTGAAACCTGGTCGGAACTCATGGCCCGCTGTTTCGTGGCCGCCGGTCTGACCAAAAATGACATGATCCACAACGCCTACGGCTACGGCTTGTTTACCGGGGGGTTGGGCGTCCATTATGGTGCGGAAAAACTCGGGGCAAGCGTCATCCCGATATCCGGGGGCAACACCAAGCGCCAGATCATGATCCTCCAGGATTTCGGCCCCACCGCCATCTGCTGCACCCCGTCCTACGCCCTCAATCTGGCGGAGCAGGGGGAGGCCATGGGGGTTGACATGCGCAGCCTGAAGCTCCGGGTCGGCGTCTTCGGTGCGGAGCCCTGGAGTGAGAAAATGAAGAACGAGGTCGAGGATGCCCTGAATCTGACCGCCATGAACATCTACGGCCTGTCGGAGATCATGGGACCGGGCGTGGCCATGGAATGTCAGGAAGGGCGGGAAGGCATGCATGTTTTTGAGGATCATTTCCTGGTGGAAACCATCAATCCCGCCACCGGTGAAGTTTTGCCTCCGGGCGAACCCGGCGAACTCGTCTTTACGACCCTGTCCAAGGAAGCCTTTCCGCTGATCCGCTATCGGACCCGTGATCTTTCCCGACTCATTCCCGAACCCTGCGTCTGCGGCAGGAGTCATTACCGGATGGAGCGGGTCATGGGACGCAGCGACGATATGCTGATCATCCGCGGGGTGAATGTTTTCCCCTCCCAGATCGAAGCGGTTCTCGTCGGAATTGACGGTCTCGACCCCCATTATCAACTTATCGTGGATCGGGAGGGAACCCTCGATACACTGGAAGTCCAGGTGGAAGTCAATGAACGCCTCTTTTCCAACGCGGATGAGATCAAGTCGCTCCAGAAGATTGAGCGGAACATCATCAAGGATTTGAAGGATTTTCTCGGTGTGACGGCCAAAGTAAAGCTGGTGGAACCAAAATCGCTCCAGCGTTTTGAAGGAAAGGCCAGCCGGGTCGTTGACAAGCGGAAAATATAATGCCTGAAAACGGAAGGGAGGGAAACGCATGAAGGTCGAACAGATTTCCATTTTCCTGGAAAACAAACCCGGAGGACTTGAAAACGTGACGCGGATTCTTCGGGACGCCAATATCAATATCCGCACCCTGGCCGTGGCGGATACCTCGGACTTCGGGATCGTCCGATTGATCGTCGATCATGTCGTCGATGCCGTCGGGGTTCTTAAAGCAAACGGATATACGGTCAGCCGAACCAATGTCGTTGCTGTTGAAGTTCCGGACCAACCTGGTGGACTACACAGTATTCTCGATGTTTTGGCACAGGCCAAAATCAATATTGAATATATGTATGCCTTTGTTGAGCGCAGCGGCGAAAATGCGGTCATGCTCTTCCGGTTCGATAATCCCGACGCCGCCATCGATGTGCTCTTGAAAAATAACAAGACCGTCCTGCCCGGGGAAAAACTCTATTCCCTGTAAGCAGCTGAGTTTGAAGATATTGCTGTTCATCTGAAATGTAATGTGTTGTTGACTAAATCTCATTCTGGATTGGTACGATGAAAAGGAGGTTCGTATGAAGAAAGAAATCCGCTCTATCGATCAAATCGTCAATGAGCAATTGTCAAAGTGGACGCTTAGTTCAAAAGAAGTGAAGGGCGAGATTGTTGAATCAAAACCGGTTATTACCATTTCACGCGAACCGGGAACCGGTGGGACGCGAATTGCAAGAGTGCTTTCGGAACGCCTGAAGATGGACCTTTTCGCCGGGCAGATTGCAAAGCATATTGCAGAAAGTGCCGAGGTAGATGAAAAGGCAATCAAAGCCATTGTTGAGAAGGCTCTCACCACACGGGACGACTGGCTGTCGTCCCTGTTTGAAACCCGCCACATGTGGCCGGATAAATTCATGTTTCACCTGTCCAAGGTGATCAACACCGTCAAGGATCGTGGCAACGCCGTTATCCTGGGACTGGGTGCGCTGTACCTTCTGCCGCCGGAAAAAAACTTCCGAGTGAAACTGATCGGCTCCAAAGAAAACCGGGTGAATCGAATTATGAAAAGCAGGGGGTGTTCACGACAGGAAGCGGAAGATTATGCGGAAAAAACCGAAAAGGACCGGCGAGTCTTTGTTAAAAAGTTTTTCAAAGTCGACTGGATAAATCCTTATGATTACGACCTGACCATCAACACGGATTCGATGACGGCAGACGGAGCCGTGGAAACGATCGTCGCCGCCTTTGAGGCCTGGAAGAAGGGAAAAAATCTTTAATCTCTTGCGCATCTGAATACCGTTTTTGCCACATCGGTTAACAAACCGATGTGGCTTTTTTATGCTCCTGATATTCCAGATGGTTATCGATTTTAAACGAGAGTTTCTTGCCGAAAAAACAGATTCCATGGTAAGAGGGCGACGAATAAAAGGAATCCGCCTTCAAGATGAATTATAAAATCGCTTACAGAGAAATCCTGCTGATCGTTCTGGTTGTTCTGCTGGGCTATCTGTTTGTCCATTATAACGTCTACGAAATCCTGACTGACAAGGAACGCATTATCAGTCTGATCAAATCTTTCAGTCCCTATGATCAGATCGCCTTTATGGCCGTCCAGATTTTTCAGGTTGTGGTCGCCCCTTTTCCTGGGGAAGTCACGGGTTTTATCGGTGGATATCTCTATGGACCGGTCTTGGGAACACTTTATTCGACCATCGGCTTGACGCTGGGCTCCTGGCTGGCCTTCGGCCTCGCCCATTTCTT
>CAZTYA010000028.1:8273-11284 GCA_964617255.1 uncultured Syntrophales bacterium | reverse complement strand
GGTCGTCGTGCGGAGCATGACGGGGGTATCGAACTGTTCACTCAGGTCGAAGGCGATCTTGATGAACGCTTTCGCTTCCTGACTGTCGCTGGGCTCCAGCATGGGCACTTTGGCAAACTTCGCGTAATTGCGGTTGTCCTGCTCGTTCTGCGAGCTGTGCATGGACGGATCATCGGCGGAGATCAGGACGAGAGCCCGATTGGTTCCGGTGTAGCTCGCTGTAAACAGGGGGTCTGCCGCCACATTGACGCCGACGTGCTTCATGACCGCCATGGCCTTCTCGCCGGCCACAGCCGCTCCGATGGCGGCTTCCAGGGCGACTTTCTCATTGGGAGACCATTCGGCGTACACCCCCTCATACTGTGCATACGCTTCCATGATCTCCGTACTGGGCGTCCCGGGATAACCGGCGGCAAAGCGCACGCCGTGCTCGTAGGCGCCGCGGGCAATCGCTTCATTTCCTGACATGAGAACTTTCATATATCAATTTTCCTCTCTATGTTAACGCTGCTGCGTGTCTAACTGTTCAGGGCAATTTTCCTTTTGATGAGAAGTTCGGCGGACGGATCAACCGTAATTGCCAGTGCCTTCTTATAATACTCCAGGGCCTTGGCCGTGTTGTTCATTTCCTCATAGATACGGGCGGCATTTTGATAATTCACGGCAACAAAACCGTTATCAGCGGGCGTGATGATGGCCTTTTCGTAGTGCTCCAGGGCTTTTTTCAGGTCTTTCTTGCTTTCATAAGAGGCTCCCAAGGCACTCAGCACCAGAGTGGTCAAGTCATTGCTGCGGGACGCTTTCTCCAGATATTGGTTATAAAAACCAATAGCTTCATCGTAACGGTTCACCTTAAAATAAAGGTTGCCAAGCCGGTAAGAGGCAAATACCGCGGCATTGCTCCGGGGATATGCAGTCAGCAGATCCTTGTACTGTTTAACCGCCATCGCCGCCCCCTGGGCTTCCCCCGACTTTTCCACGAGGAAGGCGGCCTCATAGAGCTCAGCGGCCTTGTTCTCGTAGGATCTGTCATAGATGATCCATCCTGCAATCATCAGAAGCAGCACGATAAAGGCCGCAGCGATGATCATGATTTTCGTCCGGTTATGCTTGACATACTCCATGAATTCTTCGAAGAAGATTTGCAGTTTATCGGGCTCTTCCAGCTCCATCTTCGTCATTTTATCCGCCATAGGTATCTCCTGCTTCCTCCATTTTTTTGATCCGATCCAAAACAAAAGGGGGTATTCTGACGATTTTTCGCCCCTTGTCCACAAAAGCATGAACGGAGTGCCCTTCCACCAGCACCTTTTCCCGGTTCTCATCCCAGATGGCATAATTGAACCGAATACTCGCCCGTTTCACATAGCCGATTTCCGTTTCCACCAGGAGCACCTGGTCGTACTCGGCCGGATACAGGTAATGGGCAAAGACCTCGGTCAGGGGCATGCCGTAGCCCTGTTCTTCAATCCAGGCGTAAGGCATTTCGATCTGCCGGAAGAGTTCCCCCCGTCCGATTTCAAACCATTTGATATAGTTCGTATGGTAGACGATGCCCATGGCGTCGGTATCGGCATAGATTACCCGGATTTTTGTCTGGTTAGGCTTCAACAAACCGTCTCCAGTCCCTGATAAAAAGTTCCATCAACCGATAACCGGGCGACACGAGAATACCCGATTTTGTCGCTTCGCTCTCCGAATAAGCCGCACCGTTTTTCCGGTTTTCCCCTGTCTCAGAGGAAAGGACGACAAACGGGCTCGGGTCGGCGACGTGGGTCCGGCAGACAATCGGCGTCGGGTGATCGCAGAGGACCAGAATCCGCCAGGCATCAAACGCGGTCAACCCCTTGAGAACCGTCCCGACCACCTTTTCATCAAAGTCTTCAATGGCTTTGATCTTGCCCTGGACATTGCCTTCGTGCCCCATCTCGTCGGGCGCCTCAACGTGGACAAACACGAAATCACGGTCCCGAAGGCATTCCAGGGCTTTCTCGCCCTTGCCCCGATAGTTCGTATCGATGTAACCTGTGGCGCCTTCGACGCGCAGCACCTCCAGTCCGGCATAAACGCCGATACCATTGAGCAGGTCTACCGCAGATATGACGCCGCCGCGGAGTTCATATTTCTCCGTCAGGGGAAGCATAGCCGGGGCCTTACCCTGCCCCCAGAGCCAGATGGCATTGGCGGCCTTATTCCCCTTGGCAAGACGTTCCCGATTCACCGGGTGATTCTGCAAAATGGCTTTTGCCCGGTCCATAAGGTCGAGCAGGACCCCGCTTTTCCCCCCGGTCGGCAGATAAGGTGCTGTTACCCGGCCGGTAATGTCATGGGGCGGCGTGGTCTTTGGAGAAGCATCTCCTCCGCGCCAGACCAGCAAATGACGGTATCCTACACCGGGATAGAACTGAAAAGACTCGTCAACCATTTCCTCCTGGAGTGTCAGGATAATCTCCTTTGCCTCGGCGGAAGAGATATGGCCCGCCGTAAAATCATCCATGCGCCCGTCCGTGTCTTCGGAAAGCGTCACCAGATTGCACCGGAAGGCGACGTCGTCAGGACCAAGATGAATCCCCATGTTGGCTGCTTCCAGGGGACCCCGTCCGGAATAGAATTCATGGGGGTTATATCCCAGAACACTCAGATTGGCGACATCGCTTCCGGGGGTGAACCCCTCCGGAATGGTATCGACCAGGCCGATGGTTCCCTCCTGGGCCAGACGGTCCATGTGGGGAGTCCGGGCAACCTGCAGAGGGGTTTTTTCAGCCAGTTCGGCCAGGGGATAATCCCCCATCCCGTCTCCCAATAATACAATATATTTCATGGTTTACATGCCTTTTATTACAAATTAGAGTTGGTCATCCTCCACGCGGATCAAAACGGTTTTGCCCAGAACGACGTCCAACTGGTCGATGGCCTGCAGGGCCTCTCGCACATCCCGTTCCCGCGCCTTGTAGGTTGTCATGACGACCGGGACGGCGCCGCCGCCCTGCTTCCGCCCTTTCTGGATCACC
>CAZTYA010000028.1:0-8263 GCA_964617255.1 uncultured Syntrophales bacterium | reverse complement strand
ACGGCGCCTTCTTTCGTTCTGCCCTTCTGGATCACTGTGGAAATACTGATGTTTCGCTCACCGAGGATGCCGGAAATCTTGGACAGCACACCCGGCCGGTCCACAGCGGAGAAGCGGAAATAATAATTGGACCGGACCTCATCGAAAGGCCGCAGCTTGATGTCCGTCATGTCGGCTTCATGAATTGATCGGGCCGGGACACGGCTGCTGATACCTTTTCGGATATTACGTGCAATATCAACAATATCACTCATGACCGCCGACGCTGTGGGCATCATTCCGGCCCCCTGACCGTAGAGAAAGATCGATCCGGAAGCGCTGCCCACCACATGGAAAGCGTTGAAATTCGCATTGACATTTGCCAAAAGATGGCGAAAGGGAATCATCGTCGGATGCACCCGGGCTTCGACAGCATCGCCCCGGTCAACGGCAATACCCAGCAGCTTGATCCGGTATCCCAGATCTTTTGCAAACGCGATGTCCTGCTCGGTAATCCCCGTAATGCCCTCGACATAAATATCTTCCAGTTTCACGTTCTTTCCGTACGCCAGGGACACCAGGATCGCCAATTTATGGGATGCATCAATTCCCTCGACGTCAAAAGTCGGATCTGCTTCGGCAAATCCGAGGCGCTGGGCCTCTTTTAAAACCACATCAAAACTTTCACCGTCATCGGTCATCTTCGTCAGGATGAAATTGGACGTGCCGTTCATAATGCCGAAGATTGATTCAATATGATTGGCAACAAGACTCTCCTTGAGGGTCTTGATGATCGGAATCGTTCCGCCCACGCTGGCTTCGAAACCGATATCCACGCCGTTTTCTTCCGCCGCCCGGAACAGATCATTCCCATGCGTCGCAATCAGTGCCTTGTTGGCGGTCACGACGTGCTTTTTTGCAGCGATGGCCTTAAGCAGAAATGAATGAGCCGGCTCGTAGCCGCCCATTAATTCGACAACGATATCAATATTCGGATCGGCAATCACGGCCAAGGCATCCGTTGTCAGGCATTGCGGATCAGGGGTAACAATCCTGGGAGTTGTAATATTCAGATCGGCAACTTTTCTCAGGACGAGTCGGGACCCGACCCGTTTTTCAAGCAGGTCCTTTTTTTCCTGGAGCAGCTTTAACACACCGCAACCAACGGTGCCGAAACCAATCAAGCCGATCGATATGTCATCCTTCATGGGTTCACTCTTATCTTCTCGCTTAGAGTCCAATGGTCATGTTCCTCAACCACCACCTGATGTGCCTTGCTGCCACAGCTGATTGTGCCTTGTTTTACACGTGTCCGCTTCCCTTTCCGGATCACGGCAAACACGGTCGGTTTCTATAACAGCTAACCGTTTTTGTCAAAACAAATTCACCCCGACAGGTGCTTTGATAAAAGCGCTTTCCTTGATTATCAGGCGGTTTTGGCGATCTCCAGCCGCTCCTGCCATCGTCTTTTCAGCACATCCCGCAGGTGAAGATGTTCTTCCCTTTCCAGGGCAGGGTCTTCTTCGATCAGCTCAAAGGCATCTCGTTTGGCTTCGCCCAGGATTTTTGCGTCCCGGACAATACTGGCCACCCGAAAATCGGGTAAACCCGACTGGCGGGTTCCCATGAACTCGCCGGGACCACGAATCGCCAGATCTTCTTCGGCTATTTTAAACCCGTCCTGGGAGTCGACCATGGCCTTGAGGCGGCGTCTGGCGTCTTCAGATCCCGTTTTCTGGACCAGGAGGATACACGTCGATGGGATATCGCTCCGCCCCACCCTGCCCCGCAACTGATGCAATTGGGATAGGCCGAATCGTTCCGCGTGTTCGATAATCATCAGCGACGCCTGGGGCACATCGATGCCGACCTCGATAACCGTCGTCGCCACCAGAATACGGATCAGCCCTGACAGAAATGCCGCCATGATCTCTTCCCGCTGAGCGGTCTTCAATTTACCATGAATGAGACCGATCGTTTCATCCGGAAAGATGTCCTGCTGCAGATGTTCCGCCATGCGGGTCGCGTCCTTCAAATCCAGCGTTTCCGACTCCTCCACGAGGGGATAGACGACAAACACCTGGTTACCCCGGGACAGTTCTTTCCGAACGGTATCATATACCCGGTCGCGCTGCTGTTCGTACACGATTTTTGTCTGAATCGGTTTCTTCCCAGGCGGCAGTTCATCGATAACGGACACGTCAAGATCGCCATAGACGGTCATGGCCAGGGTCCGGGGGATCGGAGTCGCCGTCATGACCAGGACATCCGGATTAAGCCCTTTTTCCCGAATGGATGCCCGCTGCACGACACCGAAACGATGCTGCTCATCGATGACCACCAATCCCAGGCCGGCAAACTCCGTGTCCTGTGAAATCAGAGCATGAGTGCCGATTACGATTCGGGCAACGCCGCCCCGTACGTCTTCTAAAAGAGCCCTTTTCTCCGCTGCGCCTAGGCTTCCTGTCAGGAGGGCCACCTTCAACCCCAAGGCTTCCGCCCAGGCACGGATACTCCGATAATGCTGTTCTGCAAGGATTTCCGTGGGGACCATGATGGCCGACTGATAGCCGTTGTCGCAGGCGTTCACCATGGCCGCCATGGAGACCACGGTTTTTCCGGATCCGACATCTCCCTGAAGAAGCCGGTTCATGGGATAGCCTCGGGACATATCCGCCTCGATTTCGGCAATCACCCGCTTCTGGGCGCCCGTCAGATGATAGGGAAGCAAACCCAGAAAACGTCGGCAATGGGGACCTCCTGTTTTGAAGGATATCCCGGGATGAAGAATGGTCCCTTTTTTCTTTACGGCCATGCCCAGCTGGAAAAAAAAGAATTCATCATAAATCAGCCGTCTGTGCACTTCGGAATGCATATCGTTGAGCAGGCGGATATCCTCGTCCTGAGGGGGAAAATGAACGTCCCGGATCGCCCGGTGAATATCCATGAGGTGACGCCGCCGGCAGATGTTTTCCGGGATGGGACTCATCAAGTTCGATGCATAATTTTCCACGACTTCCATCATGATCCGGCGAAGGGTTTTCTGGTGGAGGCCTTCGGTCTCTGAATAGACAGGAACGATCCGCTTGAAATGCAGGAGGTCTTCCTCCATTTCCCCCAAAAGCTCGAAATCAGGATGGATCATGTTTTTTTCAACAGAAAACCGGCTCACTTCACCGGTCAGGATGTATCGCCGGCCGGTCTTAAATGTACTTTTCAGATACGCCTTCTGGCCGTGGAACCACTTGGCCGTAAGCGTCCCCGTACCGTCCTGAAATGTCACCTCGAAAGTCCGCCTCCGACCGTACATTTTCATTTCCACATGGACAGCTTCCCCGATAACGGTTTCCCGGCGCCCTACTTCGGCATCGACAATCGGTTTGATAAACCGCCGGTCCTCATAACGATAAGGCAGAAAGTAGAGCAAGTCTTCAACATTGAACAGGTTTTTCCTTTCCAGCAACTGAGCTATGCGGGGGCCGACCCCTTTTATGTACTGGACCGGCAGGGCCAGCCGTTTCAGATTATGTTCCATATCCTGTCGTTTTAGGCTTTGTTTCAGCGCCGACACCTCCGCTTGTTCCTGGAAACGGCTTGTCAGGTGCGCCATCATTTCCTGGTGGACATTCAGCGCCTGCTCAACCCGCACTTTTTTTTCCTCGAGGGGAGCCTGGTCGAAATCCTGAAAAACGCTTTTCCATTTCATGAACAAGCCGCCGATTTCGCGGTCGTTGGGAGAGTGGCCCCTGACCTTCAGAGCATGACTGAGTTGCGCTAGTAATTTTTCCATAAGTATTTCGAGATCCCGCAGCAGGGAAAGATGCCGAAATCCATCCCGACAGGCAAAGCGTAGGGGGCTCTCCATTTTCTCCAGGATTGCTCTGATGGTTTCCATTTTCTTTGGTTTAACTTCCGGGGAATATAATGATTACAGATACAAAGGTTCTTGTAGTTAACAGAATCCGCCTGACGCTGCAAGGAATGATTTGACAATTCAGGGGATTTAAGCTAAAAAGCAGCTCCGTTGGTTCACCTATCTTGGGAGATGGTATCCTGCCCTCTAAGAAAAAAAGCCATCAGACTACAGTCGGGAGCATTTATGGAAGAAAAAACCACCTACAGCAGTGCCGGTGTGGATATTGATCGCGGCAACATGTTTGTCGATCGAATCAGACAGATGGTCAAATCCACGTCCCGCAAGGAGGTGATGGGCAATATCGGCGGCTTCGGCGGATTTTTCCATCTGGATACGCAAAAAATCAAAGACCCGATCCTGGTCTCCTCCACCGACGGCGTCGGGACGAAGTTAAAAATCGCTCAGATGATGGACAAGCATGATACTGTCGGCATCGATCTGGTCGCCATGTCCGTGAACGACGTCGTTGTCAACGGCGCCGAACCTCTGTTCTTTCTGGACTACATTGCCACAGGTAAAATCAGCGTCGATAAGAGCGTCCAAATTGTAGAAGGCGTCGTCAAAGGCTGCAACGATGCCGGATGTGCCCTCATCGGCGGTGAAACGGCGGAAATGCCCGGCTTCTACAAAGACGACGAATACGATCTGGCCGGTTTCTGTGTCGGCGTGGTCGAGGCGGACCGGATGATCGACGGTTCGGAAATCCGCGTGGGAGATCAGATCATCGGCATCGCGTCCAGCGGTCTGCACAGCAACGGCTATTCCCTTGCCCGCAAGGTCTTTTTTGAACGGGCAGAGCTTACGGTGAACTCGCGTGTCGAAGGCCTCGAAGGAACCGTCGGTGAAGAGCTGCTCAAACCCACCCGCATCTACGTGAAATCCGTTTTGAACCTTTTGAAGAGTTTCACCATCCGGGGGATCGTACATATTACCGGCGGCGGGTTCTTCGACAATATTCCGCGGGTGATTCCCAAAGCATGTATGGCCGTCATTAATCGCGGCTCCTGGGACATTCCCCCCATCTTCTCCGTGTTACAACGTTTAGGTAATATTGATGAGGCTGAAATGTTTCGGGTTTTCAACATGGGGATCGGTATGACCCTTGTTGTGCCGGAAAAGGAAACCGAAGAAATCCTGGAGCGGCTGGTCCACCTGGGTGAAAAGGCCTTTGTCATCGGCTACGTGGACAAACGGGAAAACGACGGTCCCATGGTCGTCTTCAGCGATACGCCGTAATTTTTTGGATCAACGCCAACACGGCCTTTCCTTTTGCGTAACTCGCGTCGCTCACGCGCGCTTTCTGTGGAATTGAATAAGGACTTCCCTTATGTCAAAGAAGCTCCCCATCGGTGTCCTGGCATCCGGCAGTGGGTCCAACCTGCAGTCGATCATCGATCACATCGAACAGGGGCGTTTGGACGCTGTGATTCGTGTGGTCATTTCCAATAATCCCGACGCCTACGCCTTAACCCGGGCAAAAAAACACGGCATTCCCTTTGTCGTCATCCGCCACCAGGAATATCCAGATCGAGAGGCCTTCGACGGTCAAATGGCGGAGATACTCTTGTCCTACGGTATTGAATTGGTCGTTATGGCCGGCTTCATGCGGGTCCTTTCACCCCAATTCTTGAAAGCTTTTCCGCAGCGGGTCATTAATATCCACCCGGCGCTTCTACCTTCCTTTCCGGGCCTCCACGGCCAGCAGCAGGCCTTCAATTACGGTGTCAAATTCTCCGGCTGCACGGTCCATTTCGCCGACGACGGCGTCGATTCGGGGCCGATCATCATCCAGGCCGTTGTCCCCGTCCTGGAAACAGATACGGAAGACAGCCTGGCAGCAAGAATCCTCCGGGAAGAGCACCGTATCTACCCCCAAGCCATCCAATTCTATGCCGAGGGTCGCATCGCCATTCGGAACCGGCAGGTGAAAATTAAAGGTTTACAAGAATTTGACGTCCCTGCGATTCACAACCCTCCCCTTGAGGGCTTCTAAAATACGTAACAAACCAATTTATTTAAATATTTGACAGCACCGAACCATATGTGAGATATATCGGTGACAAGATTTTCCCGGATTTACGGGGGTGCCCGCCAGAGCAATTCAGCATCTTTTACAGGAGGATACAGGATGGTCGAAGATATTTTAAATTTCAACATCGAAAGCCTGGGAGAAAATACGATTCCCTCGCCGGTTGTTACCAATAAATTCACACCCGATAACAAACGGGTACTTTTTAATATTGGTTTGGAGAGCTACAATGCCTTCACCACCGCCGATGGCCATCCTCTCTCTCTGGAGGTGGCCGGCCCGCGGGAGAAGATCTTTTTCGATCCCGCAACCGCGAAAGCCGCCATCGCGACTTGCGGCGGTCTCTGCCCCGGAATCAACGACGTCATCCGGGCCATCGTCATGGGACTGCATCACCGCTACGGCGTGACGAATATCATCGGTATCCGCTACGGATTCCAGGGCCTGATCCCCAAATACGGCCATGAAATCCGCACCCTAACCCCGGAAACGGTTCAGGATATTCACACCGGCGGAGGAAGTATTTTAGCCTCATCCCGGGGTAAGCAGGATATCGGCGAAATGGTGACGGCCTTGAAACGGATGAACGTCGATATTTTTTTCTGCATCGGCGGTGACGGAACCATGCGGGCGGCCGGCCTGATCGCCGAGGAGATCCTGCGGAGAAAGTGGAATATCAGCGTGATCGGCATTCCCAAAACCATCGACAACGATTTGAATCTCATAGAAAAAACTTTTGGCTTCGATACGGCCATCTCGGAGGCTGTCAAGGCGATTCAATCGGCTCATGTCGAGGCCAAGGGCGCTCCCATGGGCATTGGACTGGTCAAACTCATGGGTCGGCAGTCCGGCCATATCGCTGTCGGCGCCGCTTTAGCCCAGAATGATGTGAATTTCGTTCTGATTCCGGAAGTTAACTTCGATCTTGATGGCGAAAAGGGCTTTCTTAAAGTATTGGAAGATCGTCTCCGCAGGAGAAAACACTGCGTCATCCTGGTCGCAGAAGGGGCGGGACAGGAGCTGATGCGGAAGTCCGACACCCCCGTGGAAACGGATGCATCGGGGAATCTGCGCCTCCTGGATATCGGCACGTTTCTCAGATCCAAAATTGAAGAACACTTCAAAAAAATCGGCATGGAAATCAATTTGAAATACATCGATCCAAGCTATATGATCCGTAGCGTCCGGGCTAACGCCGGGGACAGCATTTACTGCGGGGCCCTTGGACTGTACGCGGTTCATGCGGGCATGGCCGGAAAAACGGGGATGCTCGTCGGATTGACGCGGGATGAATATGTGCATATTCCCATCCGGATGGTCACCTTCGGGAAGAAGGTTGATCCGGACGGCAACATCTGGCTGCGCGTTCTGGAATCGACGGGACAGCCAAATATGAAAAATGACGAATAAAATGCTTGCAATTTCCCGCGCGATGCTTTAGAAAGCGGCACACCGAATTAAACAGGAGTTACGACATGTCAAGAGTATGCGAAATTTGCGGTAAGAAACCGACCGTGGGCAACAACGTCAGCCACGCGAACAATAAAACAAAGAAGATCTGGTATCCCAATCTGCAGAAGCTGCGCTGCATCGATAAGAAAACCGGTTCCGTCGCAAAAATCAAGGTTTGTACCCGCTGCCTCCGCTCCGGTTTCGTCACCAAGGCCCTATAAAATCCCGCAGTAAGGGGATTCCCGTATCCTTTGGACGACCCCATGGAGATAATCCACGGGGTCGCCGATCAACAACATGCCCTGATCCATTAAATCCCACATCCCCGCGCAAGCTGCTTCATTTGCATCGTTGAAGCCGAATATCCTGACGTAGCGCCCCACCCGTTCGCCCCCTTCCACGAAACGTATCATTCTTTCGGCTGTATAAAAATCCATAGCCTGGCTCAGGGCTTCTTGAATCACAGTGCCTTCGATTCCAAAAAGCCAGGATAAGGTTCTCATAAATTCCGGCATATAAAGTCTGTCGGTCTTTTCCAGGGAATCCTGAAAGAGTTCTATCAGAGCAGTTCCCTCTCCTGCCTTCCGCAGATAGATGTCCATACTGAGTTCAATAATCATGTGCGACCGGTATGCGGCCTCGGCACGATCAATGGGACGGCCAAGCTTCGCGCAATAATCCATGATTTGCCTGACCAGGGGCTGTCCCTGGACATAGGTGTAACCGGCGGCATCGGGATTGAATTCCGTGACCACTTCCTCGCAGATCTGCCCGTGATGAGCAATATCATCGGCCAGCAGATGGATTTGAACGTAGTGAGCTTTTCGGTATTCCCGGGGCACCTGATTGAAACGGGAAATCCTGTGGGTCATCGATGCGTGGACACT
>CAZTYA010000027.1:0-11436 GCA_964617255.1 uncultured Syntrophales bacterium | reverse complement strand
ATGACCCGCCCGTCACCCACCTGAGCACGGATCTCCTCGACGGCGTCCCGGGCAAAAGAGTTCATCGTCCAGGATTTCTCGCATTTACAGACACCGAAGAGGAAGTTCTCCAGCATCTTCTTCCCTTCATGGGTGTGAACCACTTCCGGGTGGAACTGAAACCCGTAAAAGTTTTTTGTCCGGTTTTCCGCCGCCGCGACCGGCGTGTTGTCCGTAAGCGCCGTGGCCTGAAACCCCTCAGGGAGTTGCTGAATGGAGTCGCCGTGGCTCATCCAGCACTGGGTCTCCTGATCGATTCCCTGGAATATGCCCCCACTGTCCTTAACAATAAGACCGGCAAAGCCATACTCCCGCTTATTTGCCCGGGAGACGACACCCCCCAGAACATTCACCATATACTGCATGCCATAGCAGATGCCGAGAACGGGAATGCTGAGGTCAAAGATCCCCGGATCGACCTTGGGGCTCCCCTTTTCGTAGATGCTCGCCGGCCCTCCCGATAAAATGATTCCTTCGGGGTTGAAGGCCCTGATCTGTTCAAGGGGGATATCCGGCGGTTCAATCTGGCAGTAGACGTGATGTTCCCGGACGCGCCGGGCAATCAACTGGTTGTACTGGGAACCGAAATCAACGATGAGAATCAAGGGAACACTCCTTGGTTTTATTTCATTTTCGTCCGGGGACGTTTCTTGACCTTTACTTTGCGCCGGTCATCATCCCGACGAAGCGGTCGAACAGATACATGGCGTCGTTCGGGCCCGGCGCCGCTTCCGGATGGTACTGCACGCTGAATGCCCGCAGGTCCGGATAGGACAGGCCCTCCGATGTCCGGTCGTTGAGATTGTCAAAGGTCACCCTTTTCTCCCGGATGACTGATTCGGGCTCCACAACAAAGCCGTGGTTCTGAGAAGTGATCTCCACCTTGCCGTTTTCCAGGCTTTTTACCGGCTGGTTGATTCCGTGATGGCCGAATTTGAGCTTTGCCGTCCTGCCGCCGACAGCCTGGCCAAGTATCTGGTGTCCCAGGCAGATCCCAAAGATAGGGATTTTACCCATGAGCGACCGCACCGTTTCCACGATGGACGAAAGCGCCGCCGGGTCGCCCGGGCCGTTGGACAGGAGAAGCCCGTCGGGTTGATAGGCCAGAATCTCCTCGGCACGCGTTTTCGCCGGGACAACGAGGACTTCGCAGCCCCGCGCTTCCAGACAGCGGAGGATGTTGAACTTGACGCCGCAGTCCAGAACCACGACCCGTTTCCCTGTCGAGGGCGGCAAATCTTTTTCGATGGATTGAGGCAGTCCCTGAGTCCAACGGTATGGGTGAGAACAGGTGACGCTCTTGACGAGGTCGCGCCCTACCAGTCCCGGATAGGCTTTCGCCTTTTTCACCAGTGCCGCAGGATTCCCGATCCTTGTTGTGAGGACACCCCGCATGGCCCCCTGGAGACGGATACGCCGGGTCAGGGCCCGGGTATCGATTCCCTCGACACCCAGCTTGTCGTGGGCCTCAAGAAAGTCCCGCAGGCTCTGGCGGCTCCGCCAGTTGCTGGGATGCGGCTGGTATTCCTTGACGATAAAGCCTTCCAGGTGAATCCCGCCCGATTCCATATCCTCGGGATTGATCCCGTAATTCCCCACAAGAGGATAGGTCATGGTCACGATCTGCCCCTTGTAGGAGGGATCGCTGATGACTTCCTGGTAACCCGTCATGCCGGTATTGAAAACGACCTCGCCCAGCACCTCGCCGGACCCGGCGAAGGCGTAACCGCGGTAGATCGTTCCATCTTCCAAAACGAGGAGGGCCTGTTTCTTCCGTCCCAACAGCGTCATTTTGCCCTTTACGGACCTCCTTAATAAGCTGAAAAGGTAGATCGCTTATTACAGCATTGGACGTCTACGGTCAATTTCAATTTCAGCATCCGGTGTTCCTTGCAACGGAAATAAATGGAGTGCTTTTGCCGCCTGCTCGTCATTCCTAGGGAGTGTTTTCCACCAGACGCCAGATGCCGCAGGGACAAGCCCCGGCGCAGAATCCGCAGCCGATACAACGGCTCTCATCGACAACGTACTCATACGGCTCTCCTTCCACAGGAACCCGGGAAATCGCCTGTTCGGGACAGAGGTTTTCACAGACACCGCAATCGCGGCAGGCCCCGCAGGAGGCACATTGACCGGCACAGGCCTCGGGTGTTTCTGTGGTTCCCGTCACCGGTGGATAATATTCCAGGTGAATACGCTCCGTCCCTATTTCCGGCAGGCGGTCCCAGGTTTCTTCAACACCGCGGAGAAGTTCATCGATCTTTTTCGCTGCGGTACATCCGGCACCAATCGCCTCAGTCAAAAGCCCCGGACGGACCGCATCCCCGATGGCAAACACCCGGCTATCCGCTGTCCGGAACCGGTCATCAACGACAACAAACCCCTTTTCCGTTCGGATCTCACGGGGGAGAAAATCCAGGTCCGGTTCATCACCGATAGCAACGATCACCGTATCGGCCGGCAGGGTTTCCCCATCGGTCAGGATCACCCCTTCCTCCGTAATGGCCTGGGTAAAACGCGGCCACAGGAAGCGGGCGCCCGCCTCTTCCGCCGCCTTTCTTTCCTTGCCGAAAGACGCCGGCTCCTGAATATCGATGAGGGTCACCTCCGCTGCACCGAAACGGAAGGCCTCGGCAGCAGCATCGCAGCCGACATTTCCCGCCCCGATGACGACCACCCGCTTACCCGGTGCAACATCGTTTTTCCGGGCCCGGCGCAGAAAGTCCAGGGCGGTTACGGCGTGCTCCACACCGGGAACCTTGATCGTTCTCGGTTTCTGGGCGCCGGCGGCAATGACGACATAGTCATACTCATCCCTGATTTTGCCGAATTCTTCTTTTTTCAAATTTTCCGTCAGATGAACCCACCGGATACGGTCGGCTATCCGATCCAGTTCATGGAAGACAACTTCTTCCGGAATGCGGCTCTCGGGAATCGTGGCGGTGATCTTTCCTCCCAGACGTTCCTGGGGATCGAAGATGACCGGTTCATGCCCCTTGATCCAGAGCTGCCAGGCGACGGAGAGTCCGGCCGGGCCGCCGCCGATGACGGCGATCTTTTTCTCCGTCTCCGGTGCCCGCTCGGGCGGCTTGGCCTCGAGACTGCACTTCCCCAGTTGCGACACATCCACCGAGGGCCAGTTGACCGTGCGGCGGGTGCAGTGATCCATGCAGAGGTTCGGGCAGAGATAACCGCAGACCGTGGCAGGAAAGGGCGTATATTGAAGGGCCAGATCGACTGCCTCGTCCATGGCCCCCTTCCGGATCAGTTGCCAGCGTTTCTGAACGGGAATACCTGTCGGGCAGTGGGCCTGACAGGGAGGCAGGTATTTCTCGTTTTCCCAAAGGGGGATGTAGCGCCGGAGGTCGCTCCGGGTGATTACCTCGACGGGGCTCATGTCGATGCGGGTCAGGTCGCCGATCAGACCACCCTGCCCCAGATTTTTGTCCCAGACCTCTTTGCGGAAAGCCGCCATGTTCCGGAGAGCCCCGCCCACCTTCTCATAGGGTTTCCGGGCCACAATAAGATGCCAGGCGCTGCGTTCGGAGGCCAGAAGCGGAAAGAGGTCGGCCCGGTCAATCCGTCCGAGGAAATCCCGCAGCCCCTGGGTCAACCAGTGCCACGCATCGTCATCGGGCACCGTCAACCGCGCGTCCTGTTCACTGAATCCCTGATGGGGTCCCCGGAAGAATATTTTTCCGCCCACCATGCCCACGCAGGGGCGGTAACCAAGAACATTTTCTTTCCGTTGAGATCCGTGACCGCAAATGACAGCGACACCGCCGGCCATGAACTCCGCAAAAGAATCGCCGACGCTGCCCAAAACCCACATCTCGGGAGGACTGAAGCGGGGATTGTGCTTGGTCATGGTCATGGCCCGGGCACCCGTATCGCCGGCAATAAAAATCTTTCCCTGGGCCATGGCGTTTCCGGCACCGTTGGTGACATTGCCCCGGACGACGATTTCCGCCCCCGCGTTCAGCCAGCCGACATCGTCGGAGGCGGAACCGATGCAGTCAATGGCGGTATTTGGAAAACCCATCGAGCCGAGGCGCTGACCCGAAGTACCGGTTACCCGAATGCGCACGGGGTCCCGTCCCGCCTGCCAGAGGCGGCCGCCGATACCATGCTGGCCCTGGGCGATGATTTCAATGTCCCGAAAACCCTCGTTGATCGCCTGATGAATCCGTTCCTCAAGGACCCGTGAATCCAACCGTGCGAGATTTTCCATACCAGGAATGATCGTGGTCGTATTATTGTTCATAGGAACACCCTGAAATTGCTGCGATATAGTCGTCGATACCCAAATCACTTATTTTGTCATCCTGAGCGACAGCGAAAGATCTTGCTTTTGAAAAAGATTCTTCGTCTCTGATGCTCCCTAGAATGACAGCAAAAGACTTTTCTAAAAGGCCTTTAACGTCAGTAAAGTGCTGTGCGTTTTTCATCATTCTCATGCTTGAGTACCACTTAAATTACATACTTAATGCCCAAACGCTGGGCGGCGTTGTAATCGTTGATGCCGATTGCGTCGGACATGCCAATGGGCAGTGATGTGGAGCGCCCTAATGGGGCAACAATCTTTTTCAGTTCCGTATCGAAGGAAACAAAGACATCGACGAGCCGCTCCGCCACCTTTTCCGGGTCGAGACGCCGGTAAAGCCTCGGATCCTGGGAAGTGATCCCCTTGGGACACAGACCGATATTGCAGATATTGCAACGATCCGCTTCCGACCCGACACAGCCGGCCGCCGCCTGCATGATGTACTTCGCCGAATGGACCCCGCTGGCCCCAAGCATGATGAGCGCGGCGGCGTTGGCGGCCAGGTTCCCGTTTTTGCCGCAGCCCCCCCCTGCAAACAGAGGCAGTTCATTCTGCTTGCCGATCTTGACCAGGTTCAGGTAGGCGTCCCGGACACTGCTGGCAATGGGATGACCCATGTGGTTCATGGACACATTGTAGGCTGCACCGGTGCCGCCATCCTCACCGTCCATGACCAGACCCGCCGCGTAGGGATTCCGGGTCAGGTTGTTAAGAACCGCCAGCGACGTACTCGTCGCGGAAATTTTCGGATAGACCGGCACTCGGAAACCCCAGGCCATGGACATGGACTGGATCATCTTCGCCACGGCTTCCTCGATTGAGTATTTCGTCTGGTGCGTCGGAGGGCTGGGTAGGTTTACCCCCTGAGGGACACCCCGGATCGCGGCGATGAGGCGGTTGACCTTGTACCACATCAAAAGTCCGCCGTCGCCCGGCTTGGCCCCCTGGCCGTACTTGATCTCGATGGCGCAGGGATCCTCCACCATCTCCGGCAGGGCGTGAATGATTTCATCCCAACCGAAATAACCGCTGGCGATTTGAAGGATGACGTATTTCAGAAAGCGCGACCGCAGCAGGCGCGGGGGACAGCCGCCTTCGCCCGTGGCAAAGCGGACCGGCATGCCCATTTCCTCATTCAGGTAGGCCACACCCATCTGAAGACCTTCCCACATGGTGGGCGACAGGGCGCCGAAAGACATGCTGCCGATCACCAGTGGATAAATCTCCCGCACCGGCGGAATCCAGCCTTCTTCTCTTGTCACCCGGAGAATCTCTTCCGGCGGTAGAATCCTGCCCAAGAGCGTCCGGAGTTCAAACTCATGACGCCCTGCATCAAGGGCCGGGTCCGTCAACATGGAGATCCGGACGAACTTGATCCGGTCCAGAAGGCTTCCCGGATCGTTCCGACGACCGCCCCGGCGCCGGGGTTCGCCGTGCTGGTTATTGTGAAAGCGCAGTTTGTCCGGCTCGTCGTTATGGATTGGCATGATGGCGTGATTCGGGCAGACCAGATCACACATGCCGCAACCGATGCAGGCAAAAGCCGGATCGGTCCGCTGCCGGATACCATGGTAGACACTGTAGAGATTGCCCGGCTTCTCCGTCAGTCCCAAGGGAACTTGAAGGGTCCGCTTTCGGTGCACGCCCAGCTCGATTGCCCGCACCGGGCACACGGCGGTGCAGCGCCCGCAGAGGGTACACTTTTCCTTGCTCCAGAGAATCTGCCAGGGCAGGTCCTTCGTACTTAAGACAGAGGGGGTAATTCTTCCCATTGGCTCCATTTTTTAACCTCCTGACGATCCCGCGGCACATAGACCGTGTCGTACTTCATTGGCTGAAAATCCAGTTGCCGGTTTCGATCCGGGATGGCAGCGTCAAGACCGCACATCTCCGAGCAGAAGGCAAACATGCCCGCATTACCTCCGACGACACCGGGACGCAATTTCTTGCTGTCCTGGACCATGAACAGGGTCTTATCCGGAAGACACCCCATGACGCAGTTCGGACCGTCGATAATAAGCGGCCGGCAGCTTTGCTTCAAAAGGCGCAGCAACTTGCCGTCCGGGTGTCGCGCCAGTTCCTCATCCTTGAGCGGTGTAATGATATGCTTGTACATATCCAAACCCAAACCCAGGTGGTTCGTTGCATAATGGAGGATATGGGTAAACACCTCCGAATCGGACTGATAACCTGCATAGCCCGTACAGCCCCGGGACATGAGAAACTCCCGGATAGGCAGGAAGGCCGTGTTCTCACCGTTGGTCATGGTGGCGATGCCCTGGATGAAAAAGGGATGACAGGCGTAGATATCGATGGCGTAGTTGGTATTCTGCCGTCCCTGGGCCATGATGATCCGGGCGTTAAGTTCCGGGCGGTCCAGGCCAAGGTATTCAGCCACCGCCATGGGATCGCCGACCTCCTTGATCATGATCACATCGGGCCAAAAGCTGAAGACCAGCATGGACCCGTCTTTTTCCCCAAGCTCACGCAAACGCAGGCGTACCTTCAGCAGGCGTTCCTGAATCTCTTTTTCGCTGAGGGACTCCCATTCCGTAGGATACTCGTAAACCCGGATCAGATAATTGTCCCGCTTGGGTGTTCCGGTGGGTGGATTTTTCACCGATTTGATGGATAGTTTGTATTTGACCATGAAATCGAGGTCCATCATGATCCGGTCCAGGGCGTTGATCCCCTCGTTGGAAAAAATACCCGACAGGATGGGGTTTTTCCGGAACAACTGGAATTCCCCGCCCAGATCCGACAGAAAGAGCCCGACACCGGAGCCGTCATGCCCTTCCTTCATCACGTCCAGGGCACGAATCGCTGTCATCGGTGAAATCGGTTCGTGACTGGTTATGGCAAACAATCGACACATGAGGATCGATCCTTTCGTAATCTAAGTGAATAAATGAATGATAGACACGGGCTC
Source organism: uncultured Syntrophales bacterium (assembly GCA_964617255.1). Taxonomy (GTDB): domain Bacteria; phylum Desulfobacterota; class Syntrophia; order Syntrophales; family JAAYKM01; genus JAAYKM01. The sequence continues at coordinate 4,144 of CAZTYA010000027.1, read as the reverse complement.
CTGATCGAGAACTTCCGTTACTCAGTAAATGCCAAAGCCATGCCATGATACCGGCACAGACTCAAATTGGACACATCGGGGTGAGACTCACACATTTGACCAGAGGAAAAACGTAAGAATAATAAGGCACAAGCTTTCATCTATGCAAGAAATATTCGGGCACAGGCTCTTTTGACCAAACAATTCATCGACGTGAGGAAAACATGAAGCAACGGACACCATTACAGAAAGGAACGTCACTGCTCCCCATTTTTACTGCGTCGCCTATCAGAAACACAGTATTGATACATTATTGTTATTGAATTAATTCATATGGCACATTTATGTACTATTAAAATATAATCGCTACCCTACGCACAAAGCATACCGGGGCCAATATTCCCGAAAGAGATAGCCATGCTTTTCATGGAAAGTCAGATTAGAATTGATAAATAGATGAATTAAAAGAGTTTTGATTGTTTTTTCCTTGGCTGCTGCCATCACAAACGTTTCATACTCAGGCGGCCTGCGGTCTTGCTTCAACTCGTAATAGGCGCGGATTGGAAATGGAACGATATTTGCTCAAATGTAACCGACCTGTTCTTTCCGTCTTGTGGAGGAAAGGACACCCCCTTTTCATTGCTCAGAAGAAGTGAAAGATGAATAGAAAACAGAACATAATAAAAAATCTTGACCGGTTAGGGAGTTATAAAAATATTTTTTTTCTGCTATAGTTGTGCGCCCGATTGATATCGGACTTCATCTCAGGCAGAAATCAGAAAGATTGAAGAGGATAAGACCATGATTAAAAACAGTAAAGAGGCAAATTCCTTACACGAGATTTTCGGTTCCAACGTGTTCAGCGATGCCATCATGAAGGAACACTTGCCCAAACCGACTTACAAAGCGCTGAGAAAGACCATCGACGAAGGTCTCGATCTCGACCCCGCCGTGGCGGATGTCGTCGCCATCGCCATGATGGACTGGGCCATTGAAAAAGGGGCGACTCATTTTACCCACTGGTTTCAGCCCATGACCGGTATTACGGCGGAGAAACACGATGCCTTCATTTCCCCGACCGCCGACGGCAAGGCGATCATGGAGTTCTCCGGAAAGGAACTGATCAAAGGTGAACCTGATGCATCCTCTTTCCCTTCCGGCGGAATGCGAGCCACATTCGAAGCTCGGGGCTACACCGCCTGGGACTGCACATCGCCGGCCTTTGTCAAGGACGGCACCCTCTGCATCCCAACGGCTTTCTGTTCCTACACCGGGGAAGCCCTGGACAAAAAAACCCCCCTGCTGCGTTCCATGGAAGCCCTTTCCAAACAGGCCATGCGTGTTTTGAAACTTTTCGGCAATAAAACCGCCGCCAAAGTCATCACAACCATCGGACCCGAACAGGAATACTTTCTGATCGACAAGCGCATGTACGATCTGAGAAAAGATCTGATTTTTACCGGCAGAACCCTGTTCGGCGCCAAACCACCGAAGGGTCAGGAGATGGAGGATCATTACTTCGGCAGTCTGAAGGAGCGTATTTCCACTTTCATGAAGGAGTTGGACGAGGAACTCTGGAAACTCGGTGTCGCCGCCAAAACGAAACACAACGAGGTGGCTCCGGCTCAGCATGAACTGGCGCCGATTTTTACCACCGCCAATATCGCAACAGACCATAACCAGCTTACCATGGAAATGATGAAGAAGATTGCCTTAAGGCACGGCATGGTTTGTCTGTTGCATGAAAAGCCTTTCGCCGGCGTAAACGGGTCGGGAAAACACGTCAACTGGTCTATGGCGACCGACGACGGTCAGAATCTGCTTGAGCCCGGACGTACGCCACATGAGAACGCCCAATTTCTTGTGTTTTTGTGCGCCGTCATCAGGGGTGTTGATGAATATGCCGATCTGATCCGGGCCTCGGCCGCGACGGCCGGTAATGACCACCGCCTCGGAGCCAACGAAGCACCGCCTGCTATTATTTCGGTCTATCTGGGAAGCCAGTTGATGGATATCCTGGAACAGATTGCGGACGGCGGGGCGACCAGTTCCAGCCAGGGCGGCCTGTTGAAGATCGGTGTCACGACCTTGCCGGATCTGCCGAAGGACTCCACAGACCGGAACCGGACTTCTCCTTTCGCCTTTACCGGCAACAAGTTCGAATTCAGAATGGTGGGGTCTTCCGCTTCCACAGCTACAGCAAGTTTCACACTGAACACCATTGCGGCGGAAATACTGAGGCAGATCGCGGACCGTCTGGAAAAGGCAAAGGATTTTCAGGCCGAGGTTCAGAAACTGCTGCGGGAAATCGTCAAGAAACACAAGAAGATTATTTTCAATGGCAACAACTACTCTGATGCCTGGGTTGAAGAGGCAAGAGAAAGGGGGCTTCCCAACATTAATTCGACCGTGGCCGCCATACAGGCCATGATTGCGGACAAAAATGTAGCGCTCTTTAAAGAACACGATATTTTGACCCGACATGAAATGGAATCCCGCTGCGAAATCAACCTTGAAAACTATATCAAGGTGATCAACATCGAGGCATTGACCATGCTCGAAATGGCAAAGCGGCAAATCCTGCCTGCCGTGATTAAATATGCGGCCGTGGTGGCGGATTCCATCAACACCATTAAAAAGACGGGTGTAAAAGCCGATATATCTGTGCAGGAAGAATTGCTGAAAGAGGTCTCTTCGCTGGCGGCCGCATTCCGGAACAATAGCGTCGCGCTGGAAAAGGCGGTAACGCAGGCTGTAGGCATATGCGGCGATACCTTCGGGCGCGCCTGTTTCTATCGGGATCAGGTTTTTGTGAAGATGGGGGCTCTGAGGGCGACCGGCGATAAACTGGAAACCCTGGTTGACGAGGATTACTGGCCCATGCCGACCTACGGCGACCTGCTGTTTAACGTTTAAGCATTTCAGCAACCGACACAAAAGGGGCGGGAATACATCCCGCCCCTTTGATCTTTAAAGAACAAATTTGCCCTTTTGTGAATCAAAATAAAGAACAAATTTGTCCGATTCTGCTTATCATCCCAGAGAAGGTCAAAATCGGGAACAGATCGCATGTCATTTCAAGAAGCGCCGGCGACAAGAAATCTTAGAAGAAAACAAGATTTCCCGCACGGTCGAAACGGCTTTTTTTGTTATGTTTAGGGAAGCGGAATCAATGATTTTGATTATGGTTTACCGACTTCCTTCTTGTCTCCCTTCCCTTTTCGAAATTTCGACGGATCGATCCCCAGTTTCCGGACTTTATACTGCAGAATGCGTTTTGTCGTGCCCAAAAGCCTGGCCGCCTGGGTCTGGTTCCCGTGCGTCTCCTTGAGCACATCCAGGATGAGGGCTCTTTCCTGCGACTCAATAACCGAGCTCAGCCTTCCCCCCTCTTTCTTATCCCCTTCACGGGTTTTCGTCTGCAGGGAAGGCGGCAGATGTATTATCTCAATGGATTCCCCTTCCGCCAATAGAACAGCCCGCTCAATGCAGTTTTCGAGTTCCCGGACATTGCCCGGCCAGGGATTGGCCAGAAAGACCTCAATGACTTCGTTTGCAATGCGTTTTACCGGTTTTCCCAGCTCCTTCGCATATTTCAATACGAAATGATCCGCCAGGAGGATGATGTCGTTCCCCCGGTCCCGCAAGGGAGGCAGATAAATCGGGAAGACGCTCAACCGGTAGTACAGATCGCTGCGAAACTGGCCGGCGGCGATCCCGTCCTCCAGCCGGCGGTTCGTTGCGGCGATCACCCGGGCATTCGTCCGTACAACCCTCGATGAACCCAGGGGCTGGAACTGCTTTTCCTGGAGCACCCGCAGAAGTTTCGCCTGGGCCGCCGCCGATAATTCCGACACTTCGTCCAAAAAGATGGTGCCGTCGTTGGCCTCCTCGAAACGGCCACGGTGCTGGCGAAGGGCGCCCGTAAATGCGCCCTTTTCATGGCCGAACAGCTCGCTTTCGATCAGGGTATCGGGAATGGCGGCGCAATTGACCTGGATGAGCGGCCCTTTGCTGCGGGGACTGTTCATGTGGATCGCCCGGGCGATCTGTTCCTTGCCTGTGCCGGTTTCACCCAGGACAAGAACCGTCGTGGTCGAATCCGCCACATGCCGGATCAGGGCAAAGACTTCCTGCATCCCCTTGGAATGACCAATAATCTCGG
>CAZTYA010000026.1:0-11657 GCA_964617255.1 uncultured Syntrophales bacterium | reverse complement strand
GTACCGATACTCCTCCACACCCAGATGGCCAACCGCGTGGTGCGATATCTCCTTGAATCGCATCGGGTTCCCGGCCTGGAAGGGGTGGAAATCGTCAAGGCGGAGGCAACGGTCGGACATAGCCGGTTCGACTTCCACCTGCGGCAGGGTAATCGGGACATTCTGTGCGAAGTCAAATCCTGCACCCTCTTCGGCAACTCCTTGGCCATGTTTCCGGATGCCGTGACACAACGGGGCAGGCGTCACCTGCTGGAACTGGCGGAACTGGCAGACCAGGGCTTCCATTGTGTCGTCATCTACCTCATCCACTGGTCCGGCGCCCGCTGTTTTCTTCCAGATTTTCACACGGACCCTGATTTCTCACGGGTTTTCCGGGAGGTGCGGAACAAGGTCCGTTTCTGTCCCCTGGCCGTGGGCTGGTCTGCGTCGCTTCGCCTGCTCGATCAGGTGCGGGAGGTGGCGATCCCCTGGCCGGTTTTGGAACAAGAAGACCATAACCGGGGAAACTATCTGCTGATTCTGCATCTTTCCCGGGATCATGCGGTGGAGGCGGGCGCACTGGGCTCTGTTTTTTTCCGGAAAGGTTTCTATATATACGTCGGGTCGGCCAGGAAGAACCTGGCCCAGCGGATTAATCGTCACCTGCGCAAGCGAAAGCAGCTTTTCTGGCACATTGATTACCTGAGGGAGGTTGCCGATACATGTCTTGCCGTGGCGATTCGCTCGAGTCTGAATCTGGAACATGACCTGGCTGGTGAATTGGGGAAAATCACTTCTTGGCAGATTCCAGGATTCGGCTCGTCGGATTGCCGGTGTTCGAGCCATCTCTTCGGCATGGAGAACCATCCCTTGAAAACCCGGGCGTTTATCAATTTCATTCAGTATTATCGCATGGACCGGCTGGAACAAATGGGGAACCTCGGTAAAATCGGATCGTGAGTGCGAAGGAAATGATGGATAAGCCTCTAAAAAGGGGGTCGGACAGATTAAGCGTAATGGTTTCCTTTGAAAATGAGATTAAAAAGCGGAACGGCAGATCATTCTGCTGGAAAAGGCAAAATATTAAAGCTGTGTTTTCGGGAAATGATGCAGCAAACGAAAAAGGGGGCGCAAAGACGCCCCCTTTTGATAACAAATGACCGTCACCGGTTACAAAACCGGCCGTGGAAAAGAGACCGAGTGGACGACCGCACTGATAATGACCTGGATGATGACGGTAACTAAGACAATGATGATAAAAAAGGTTACCTGTTTGTCGGAGGGGACATCTTTCAATTGCTTGATGCCCAGGAATAAAAGATAAAGCCCATAAATTCCGGCGATCATGGTGATGATCGAGAGAGATGGTATAAGCAGGAAAATGCCGCCGATCCAGTAGGGGGTCATTGAGAAAACGGCTATTTTGAGAGCCGCAGCCATATCCTGGGACGCGCCAAAGTTCGGTGACAGGCGGTCAATAACGATCGCCAGGATGTATACCCCGGCAAGACTCATGATATAGCTGGTAACGCAGTAGGCGAGACCGTATCCTATAGGCAGGCGAAACGTTCCGGGACCCATGGAATAACCGATCAGACTGAACCCAATGAAGCCGGCAAGGGCCGGGATGGCCGCCAGGATTATGGCGTATTGCGTGAACAATTCGGCTGCGGTGTAAGTTTCCCCCTTGATCACGTCCCATTCCGAAACCGGTGATAAAAGGATGTTCTTGACTCGTTCGACCAGATTCATACCTTCCTCCTTAACTTGTACAGGAAAATTGTTAGTGTGACAAAGCAACCGTCTTCCGACGACCCTTGCCGCTTGTGACCTGTGTTGCATCTGAAAATGATGAGAGAGAACAGATGAATGCTGCTTCGAGCAAAAATGATTCGGCATGACCGGCCATGGCTGTGCATCCCGATGAATCACGGCTATTTAATATAAACCGGGTCCCCTTCCGGCATCATATCATTTTTCCGGAGAGTCGCGATGATCCGTTTTAGCGAGGTCTGTTCATTATCGTAGGTGATGGTGATGAGACCGTTCACGCCATATTCGAAATGGTTGATCCCCTTGATATTGTTCAGGACAGCCCGTGTCCTGGCCTTGCCGCCTCAGGAATCACAACCGGGTATGGTCATCTGCACGGTCCGCTCTTGTGCCCACAGGGGCGAACACAGGATAGTCGCCAAAAAAAACAATGAAAGCAAACAGCAGAAAAAACGTCGGGTATTCATAAGTAAGTGAATTCCTTCTCTTGGTTAAATATGCGCCGTAATTTAGCGGTCTTTCATGTAAAAATCCAGAGAAATTTGCCCCGAAACCGATGACCGAAACGTGAATTATGCCACAGCGGCTTTCCCGCCTTGACACGGGGCGGTCATTCTTCTATAACAGAAGCCGTCAGCATATGAAAAGTCCGAAACAATGAAATTTGTTCAGCAAATAGGGACCTCAGACAGAATACACTCGCCGTTTTATTTTAGCTGTGCCGGAAGAAGGGAGAAAAAATCTACATGGCGTTGATTACGTCCGCACCATTCATTCTCGCTTCGGCCTCCCCCCGGCGTGTTGAGCTGTTGCAAGATCTGGGTTTGTCCTTTACCGTAATGCCGAGTGGCGCCGATGAAACATACCGCTCAGGCGAGACGCCGTCGGCGCATGTCCGGCGGATTTCCCGAGCCAAAGCGATGGTTGTTGCTGCCGATTATCCCGAAGCATGGGTGCTGGGTGCCGACACGATTGTCGTGATTGGCGGGGAGGTCCTGGGAAAACCGAAAGACCGGGAGGATGCCCGCCGGATGCTCCGTCGTCTGAGTGGCCGGGAACACCATGTCTTTACCGGATTTACGATTCTCAGGAAATCGGTGTCCGTGCTGTGCCGAAAAACAGTCCGGTCAACCGTCGTTTTCCGACCGATCGAGGAAGATGAACTGCAGTGGTACATCAATACGGACGAACCCTACGACAAGGCCGGCGGCTATGCCGTGCAGGAAAAGGGCGGGTTGTTCGCGAAACGGATTCGCGGCTCCTACTCGAATGTGATCGGCCTTCCTGTAAGTGAAGTGTTTGAAATACTGAAGAAAATCGGAGCAATCCGGTTTAATGGATTCATTTATGACCGACCCGGTTGAACAAAACATCATCCGGATTCGCCAGGAGATTGCCGAAGCCGCCTTGCGCAGAGGGCGCAATCCGGATACAATACGCCTCATGGCCGTCACGAAGACCATCGACGACGACCGTATCCGGGAGGCCCTGGCCGCCGGAATCCGTCTGATCGGTGAAAATTATGTTCAGGAGGCCCAGCGGAAGATTCCCCTTCTGGGCGAGGGGCTGGAATGGCATATGATCGGTCATCTCCAGACGAACAAATCCAAATATGCCGTTCATCTTTTTCACATGATCCAGTCCGTCGACCGGATCGAACTGGCACGTGAACTGGACAAGCGCTGCGCCGCCGCCGGTTTGGTCATGCCGGTTTTGATCGAGGTCAATACGGGGGATGAGGCGAGCAAAAGCGGCGTTGCGCCTGAGGGAACCCTTGATCTGGTCGAGGCGGTCGCCGCCTGCGGCAATCTAAGAATACGGGGCCTGATGACGATGCCTCCCTGGTTCCCCGATCCTGAGGAGGCGCGCCCCTTTTTCCGCACATTGCGGGAACTCCGGAATCGGATCCTGGACCGGGCTATTCCCGGTGTCGACATGACGGAATTGTCCATGGGCATGTCCGACGATTTTACCGTGGCCGTCGAGGAAGGTGCGACGATCGTCCGGATCGGACGGGCGATTTTCGGGCAACGTCCGCCTAAAATCTCTTCGGGTGAGAATAGATGAGAACCCTGAAGTTTATCTTAAATGGTGATGAAATTGAGATCGGGGTCCACGACAGGGAAACCCTTCTCGAGGTGCTGCGGCATCGCCTGGGCATGACGGGAACCAAACAGGGCTGTGACCAGGGGGAATGCGGCAGTTGCAGCGTCCTTCTCGATGGACAGCCCGTCTTATCCTGCCTGACGCTTGCGGTGCGTGTGGAAAACCGGCAGGTGACCACAATTGAAGGCCTTGCCGAGGGAGGTAAACTGCATCCCATCCAGACGGCTTTTCAGGAAGCCGGCGCCGTCCAGTGTGGCTTCTGCACACCGGGTATGGTTTTGACGGCTAAAGCGCTGCTGGATCGGAATCCGCATCCCTGCCGCGAGGAGATCAAAGAGGCCTTGGCGGGAAATCTCTGCCGCTGCACCGGGTACAAAAAAATTGTGGAAGCGGTGGAACGGGCGGCGGCAAAAGGGATGGAGGAAACCGATGCCCAGGGATAATACTTACCATTGTATCGGGCGGGGCATGCCCCGGACCGACAGTTTGGCCAAGGTGACCGGAACGGCGCAGTTCACGGCGGATATTCCGGCGCACCGGTGCCTTGTGGGAAAGATTCTCCGTTCGCCCCACGCCCATGCCCGGATTCTTTCCATCGATACACGGAAGGCTGTAACCCTGCCGGGTGTAAAGGCCGTGGTGACCGGCGCGGACGCTCCGGTTAAATACGGCATTTTGCCTGTTTCCCAGGACGAATACCCCCTGGCGGTGGAAAAGGTCCGCTTTATCGGTGATGAAGTGGCCGCCGTGGCCGCCGTCGATGAGGTGACGGCCCTGAGGGCGCTTGAACTTATTGATGTCCGTTATGAAGTCCTGCCGGCTATACTCGACCCCCATGAGGCCCTCGTCCGGGAAGATGTGAAAATTCATGAGCGAGCCGCTGAGGCCAATATTGAACGGCGGGTTCACCTGGTTTTCGGCGATCTGGACCAGGGATTCGCCGCCGCGGATTATATCCGGGAGGACCGCTTTTTCAAGGACGCCTCCAGCCACGCTTTCCTTGAGCCCCATAGCGCACTGGCGCAGTATCACGACGGCAAGCTTACCCTCTGGAGTTCAACCCAGGTACCCCATTATGTCCATCGCTCCCTGTCCAAAGTCCTCGGTATTCCGATGGAAAAAGTCCGGGTGATCAAACCCGCGCTGGGCGGCGGCTTTGGCGGGAAGGGCGAACCCCTGCCGCTGGAATTCGCCGCGTCGCTTTTGGCCGTCAAAACGGGACAGCCCGTTCGGATCACCCACAGCCGGGAGGAGGTTTTTCTCACTCACCGGGGTCGTCATCCCATGGAAATGACGCTGAAAACAGGCGTTAAAAAAGACGGGACCATTACAGCCGTTCAATTTAGCAGCTTGCTGGACGGAGGCGCCTACGGGTCCTATGGTGTGGTGACAATGATCTATTCGGGTCAGTTGCTGACGGCGCCCTATCTGGTTCCGGCTTACGCCTTTGACAGTGCCCGGGTTTTTACCAACAAACCGCCCTGCGGCGCTCAGCGTGGTCACGGAGGCGTGCAGCCCCGTTTCGCCTTTGAAGTCCATCTGGACCGCATCGCAGCCGATCTCGGCATTGACTCCCTGGAAATCCGTCGCTGCAACGCCATTGACCCGGGTACGATCACGGTGAATGAACTGCGCATTACGTCGTGCGCTTTCAAAGCATGTCTGGACCGGGTTGCGGAAACGGTGGATTGGAAAAACAGACGCGGTAAACTTCCCTACGGGAAAGGCGTCGGACTGGCCGGCGGATTCTATGTGTCGGGTGCGGCCTATCCCATCTACGCCAACCCCATGCCCCATTCCCAGGTGCAGATCCGCGTGGATCGTGACGGTGGGGTGACCGTTTATTCCGGCGCCTCCGATATCGGTCAGGGTTCGGATACGCTGCTGATGATGATAACCGCAGAAACCCTCGGCATTCCCGAGCAGTCGGTTCGCGTTGTATCCGCCGATACAGAAACCACACCGGTTGACCTTGGTTCCTATTCCAGCCGGGTGACCTTCATGGCCGGCAATGCCTGCTGCCAAGCTGCCCGGGAGATTCGGGATCGCCTGCTCGGCGCCTGCGCGAAGAAACTGGAACGAAATCATGAAGATCTGATGCTCCGAGGCGGTTTCCTGTTTGAAAACGGAAAGTCGGAGCCCCTGATGACGTTTGCCGAGTCGTCCGTTCTGGCGGAGGCTTCCGGGGTTGCCCTGTGCGCCCTGGGCAGTTATCGTCCGCCGGAGTTGGCCGGTTCCTATAAAATGGGCGGGGTCGGTCCGTCGCCGGCCTATTCCTTTGGCGCCCAGGCAGCGGAAGTGGAAGTGGACACGGAAACCGGTGAAATCAAGGTTTTGAAGATCCATTGTGCCCATGATCTGGGTTTTGCTCTCAATCCCTTGACCGCGTCCGGTCAGGCGGAAGGGGCCGTCGCGATGGGTTTCGGAGAAACCGTGCTGGAACACCATGGTTTTCTGCCGGGAGGTCGCCACAACGGGCCGAATTTTCTGGATTACAAGCTTCCTACTTGCCTCGATGTTCCGGAAATAGAGGTCACGCTTGTGGAAAGCATCGATCCCGCGGGTCCTTACGGAGCCAAGGAAATCGGCGAGGGGAGTCTCCATCCCAGCCTGCCGGCCATTGTGAATGCAATCCATGACGCCATCGGCTGCTGGCTTCACGACCTGCCGCTGACGCCGGAGCAGGTGCTGGCGGCGCTTGCTCAAAAGGAGGAAAATCCATGATCCTCCCGGAACTTGGCGTGCTGAAGACCGAAAAACTTGCCGAAGCCCTGCGATTATTGAAAGAAAACTCCGACGCAAAACCGGTGGCAGGGGGGACCGATCTTCTGGTCCGGCTCAAACAGCGAACGGTAGATGTAAAATATCTGATTGATATCAGTAATTTGTCTGAATTGGAGGGCATCAATGTACAAGGCGGTGACCTGTGCATCGGAGCCGCGGTTCGCCTGGTTGAAATTGCGGAAAACAGCCGAATCAACCGCGACTTCCCCGCCCTGGCGGAAGCCGCCCGGTCCGTGGCGAGTCCTAATCTTCGAAACATGGCCACGATCGGCGGAAATATCTGCCTGGCGCCCCGGTGTTTATACTACAATCAATCCCAATTCTGGCGTGCCTCTCTTGGCCGCTGCCTGAAAACAGGCGGCGACGTATGCTTTGCCGTTCCGGGAAGCAAACGTTGCTACGCCTGCTTTTCCGCCGACTGTCCCCCTGCGTTGATCGCTCTGCGCGCGACCGTTGCGGTCGCCCGCTGGGAGAAGGGATCCATCACGGAACGCCGGATATTACTGGCCGATCTCTACCGGGAAGACGGTGTAAGACCGTTGACTCTGGCGCCGGAAGAACTGGTAACGGCGATCCATCTGCCCCTGCGGGAAGGATTGTGTTCTACCTATGTGAAATACCGTCGCCGGGCCTCAATCGACTTTCCCCTGACCGGGGTTGCCGTGGCTTTTGCCCTGGAAGAGGGGAGATTTAAGAATATCCGCATTGTGCTGAACGCACTGGCCTCTTCACCGGTGCTGGCCGGGGAGACTATGACCCTGCTGGAGGGAAAACCGTACCGAGAACAAGTCATGGAAGAGTCGATGGCCGGTCTGACCCGGGGGACGCATCCGGTCCGTAATCAGGCCGGTTCGCCTGAACATCGTCGCCGGATGGCCAGAATCCTCTTTCGGAGGGCGGTTGAAAGACTCATCAAAGAATAAGGAAAGGAGCAGCATATGGAATTCAGTGAAGTCGTCAGAGGCAGAAGAAGCATCCGTCGCTTTAAGCCGGACCCGATTCCCAAGGAAAAACTGGAGAAGCTCCTTGAAAGTGCACAGTGGGCTGTTTCCGCCATGAACCGTCAGGACTGGTATTTTGTCGTTCTCCAGGGCCAGCAGAAAGAAGGGCTTCTCAGAATTTTTGCCGAGGCGTTTGAAGGGATGAAACCCATGCTGGAGCAGTCGTTTGCGGGTAAAACCGATTTTATCGAAGGGGTCCGAAAATTCTTTTCCACCTACGGTGGAGCGCCGGTCATTGTTCTGGCCTATGCGGGAACGCGTCCCACGGGCGAGAGCGATCCCATGAGTACCGCAGCGGCGGTACAGATCCTGCTGATGTCCGCTTATGAGGCCGGTCTGGGGGCGGTTTGGACGGACGGTATTCTTTTCAAGGAAAAGGAGATCAACGAATACGTCGGCCTTGAAGGGAAGAAATTAGTTTGCGCCGTCCCCATCGGTATCCCGGACGAGGCGCCGAGAACGCCCCCCCGCCGATCGGACCGGATCAAGTGGATGGGTTTTGATTGAACTTTCCGGCGGTCCGAGTTGGATGCACCCCGACTTGGCAACAGCGCCGGAGAAGTCGCCGACACTTACCGCAGGTGTTCCGGAATCCGGACGGCAACCACCTGACCGGTGACGCAGGTTTGACCTTTCGCACTTAGAGTGATGTCGACCACCACCCGGCGGCCCCGCATCTCTTTAACCTTGCCGCGGAGTTCCAGAGTGGTATCGATTGGTGTCGGGCGCAGGTAGTCCACATGGAGGGACGCGGTCACAAACCGCAGGTGTGGTGCGGTGCCCATCTCACGGCCCGCCGCGCGATAGGCGGCTGCCGCCGCCGTTCCCGTGCCGTGGCAGTCAATCACCGAAGCCAGGATACCGCCGTAGACATAACCGGCCATCGCCGTATGCTGGGGCAGGGGCGTAAAACGGCAAACGGATTCCTCCCCGTCCCAGTAACTCTTAATCTGTAACCCCATTGCGTTCAGACGGCCACAGCCGAAGCAGATGCTGTGCGCGTCCTCGTAATAATCCTGAAAAGCCTTTTCCTGCATATTGCGAATCCTCCTTGAAAAACCTTGCTGATCAGACGGATTTGAGAATGTAGTCAAGAACGTCGTTCAAGTTCGGGAAAAGATGGAAGCCATTGCCTGCGTAAGCCGCATTCCAGGGAAAGCGTAAGCCTGCACCCAGCAGGCCGCATTGAACCGCCTTTTCAAGAATCGGCGGCGCATCGTCTACGACGACACCGGCTTTGGGAAAGAGCACGGTCTTGTCCCGGGAGAGATGAAGCTCATCGTAGGGAAGCCTGTGTTGTGCAAGCCATCGTTCGGTCGGCTGTCTGGTTGTCGGCACGCGGTGGCTGGCCAGGATGACGCGAAAACCGCTTTCATGAAGGGAAGACAGGAATTTTGGGGCTTCCGGGTAGGGTCGGTAATCGTCGTTATCCTGTTGATGGTGGATTGAATTGATGGCGGTGATAAAATCTTCTTCCGAACAATAACCCTCCCAGATTTGATAGCGTGTCCACAACACCGGGGGTGGGAAATTGGGATTGAATTTCTGCAATGCTCGATGAAACGCATCGCTGAATTCCCAGAGGGTATTGTCAATGTCAACAATCGCTGTCCGACCCAAGTTTATTCAGTCTCCTGTTAATTGATAAGTCCTGCTTCCGGCAATGGTGGTATGGCAAAGGAGCCGCCTGCAGAATACAGCAACTGAATCACATAACCCCACACACAAAAAAGACGGAAACGACGAAAGAAGACGCCTTGAATGGGGTTCTGAAAGATTAGAACCCGGCTGCGGCGAGGATAAACACGGACGCCTTAACGGTCATAACGCCAGGGCATATCTTTGTATTCCAGATAATTTTGCAGTGCCTGTCTTAATGTTTCCACGGTGTGCTCGGCGCAGTGCAGGCTTTCTTCAGGCAAGCCTCCCAATACGTTCAAGATGTCCTGTCCGGTAATGACCATGGCTTCGCTCACGGTTTTCCCCATGGCCAGTTCGGCGCCGGAGTTTCCCGCGGCGATGGCATTGATGCAGCCATCGGTCTGAAAACGCACATCCGTGATCCGACCATCCTTCACCATAAGGGAAAATTCCATCTGGTCGCCGCAGTCCCGTGTGACACAGGCGAAGCCGTCCGGTTGGTCGATCTTGCCCATCCGAGTTGGTTCCAGCCAGCAACGGATGACCTGATCGGAATACTTACCCCGCATTTCCTCCGACAGGGCGTCCTGAACCGCCTGGATCAATTGATTGATTTTTTCGTCATTCATAACCGACATGCTTTCAAGAAATGGAAATTTTCAATGTTCCGCCCCGTCCCAAAATATCATGAAGGTGGACATAACCGAGGATCGTACGTTGCGTATCGATGACAACCAGAGCGGTGATTTCAAGCCGCTGCATGAATTCGATGGTTTCCGCCACCGAGATGTCTTCCGCCACGGTTTTTGGATTCGGACTCATGTAATGGTCAACGCTTTCGTTGGCGAATTCCCGGCCATGACGGACAAGACGCCGGACATCGCCGTCCGTCAGAATGCCCTGCAGACGGTTTTCCGGGTCCGCGATCAGGACAAAGCCCTTGTTCTTGTTATCCATGACCTCAACAGCTTGGAGTACGGGCGTGCCCGTTAACACACAGGGGATTTCATCCCCCCGGATCATGACGTCGCGGACTCTTGCCCGCAGTCGGGCGCCCAGGTTTCCGCCGGGGTGGAACCGGAAGAAGTCCTTTTCGTTGAAATTACGTTTGTCAATCAGGGCAATCGCCAGGGCATCCCCCATGGCCAGCGAAGCGGTGGAACTGGAGGTCGGCGCAAGGTTGAAGGGGCAAGCCTCTCGTTCGACGCCCACGTCAATGACGACATCGCTGGAACGCCCAAGGGTTGAGTCGGCGCGTCCTGTAAAGGCGATCAGCGGTACACCGATGCGCCGGATGCTTTCGATGATCAGGTTGAGCTCGCTGGTTTCTCCGCTGTTGGAAATGGCGATCATGACATCTTCTTTCGTCACGATACCGAGATCTCCGTGCAGCCCCTCGACCGGATGCAGGAAAATGGCGGGCGTGCCTGTGCTGGTCATGGTGGCCACGATTTTCTTACCGATAAGGCCTGACTTGCCGATACCGGTGACAATCACCCGGCCTTTGGAACGATAGATGAGGTCGACGGCTCGGGTGAAGTTCTGATCGATTTTGGGGATAAGCTGGGAGATACTTTCCGCTTCAATCCGGAGCACTTCACGGGCGCGGATCACAGCGTCTGTTGCGTCGTTTTCAGAATGGCTGGACATAAATAACAAATGGCTTTCTTTTAATATTCGCGTGATTTTGTTGTGGATCAACCCACAACTTGGCGCACGCTACCAAAAAAAGACGGACAACTCAAGCGCGTTTTTCTGCGAAAAAAGTTTTGACAGGCCCCGGTTTTTTTTATAAACAAGGAGCGGTTTTTTTAAGTTGTCATCCCGTAACACATCTGATGTGTACCCCATGACAGAATGGCAGAACTTCCGAATATCCAAAAGGAGGGACTTCATGAAGCATCGGCGGACTTTCATGTGGATGGGGCTGCTGGTCCTGTTCCTGGTTATTTGCATCCAGTCGCAAGCTTTTTGCGCCCAGAAGTATCGGGTAAAAAAAGGCGATACGTTAGTCAAGATAGCGAAGAAATACGGTGTATCCGTTGAATCCTTAAAGAAGGCCAATCGTCTGCAGAGCAGTGCCCTGCATCTGAAACAGGACCTTGTCATCCCCGGTTCCAAAGAAAAAATCCATAAAAACCGTAAAGTTATCGCTTCTTCATCCGGGAAAAAGAAGACCAACGTCTCCTACTATAAAGTCAAAAAGGGCGACACCCTGTCGAGTATTGCAAAACGCAAGGGCGTTTCCATCGCCGACCTGAAGGCGATGAACCATCTTAAAGGATCGACGCTGAAAGCCGGTCGCAAGCTGGTTATTGCCCGGGCGGAAATGAAAGATCCGGAATCGGCGCTGCCACGACCCGATGCCTTGAC
>CAZTYA010000025.1:0-11757 GCA_964617255.1 uncultured Syntrophales bacterium | reverse complement strand
CTTACATCACCAACGCCAATTATGCAGGCGGACTAACGGTTTTCGCACAGCTTGACCCGGCAAAGCCGGGGCATATGGGTGCCTTCATTGTGGAGACCGCCTGGGAAGGCGTGCAGATCGGGCCGGATATGCCGAAGATGGGTTTGAAGGCCAGCTCCACGGCAACCATTCGCCTCAAGGATGTGCGGGTTCCCCGGGAAAACCTGCTCGGTCCGGCGGGGGCGGGATTTAAAATCGCCCTGACGGTCCTCCACTACGGACGCATGGGGCTCGGCGCCGCGTCCCGGGGTGTCATGGCGCAATCGGTTCAGGATATGCGCGAGCGGGCCACGTCGCGACGGCAGTTCGGCCAGCCGATCATCCATTTTCCCCTGATCCGTGAGAAGATCGGTAAGGCTGCCGTCCATGCTTTTGTCATGGGCGCCATGAACGATTTTGCCGCGGCACTTCTGGAGAATAATCCTGAGGAGACCGTGATTGAAACGTCCCACTGTAAGCTCTTCGGCACGACCCGCGCCTGGGACGCCCTTTACGACGCCCTGCAGGTTTGCGGCGGCGCGGGATATCTGTCCACACAGCCCTACGAAAAGCGCATGCGGGACTTCCGGGTCACGACGATCTTCGAGGGGACAACGGAAATTCACTCCATTTATCCCGCGCTGCTGGGGATGAAACAACTGGGCGATGAAGTAAAAAAAAGCACAGGTTTGAACCGCTTGCTGTTTCTGGGGAAATCCCTGTTGAGCAGTTTTGGCAATAGCGGCTGGCCCGCAACCCCACAAGACCCCCTTCAGAAAAGAGCCTTCCGGGAAGCGAAACGTCTGGCCCGCATGCTGCGCAGGCGCATTCTCATGGGGGTTATGATTTATGGAAAGACGCTGGTAAATCGGGAATTTCTCCTGAGGCGGATCACGGTTTTAAGCCTTTATCTGTTTGGCATCCTTTCCATCCTCGCGAAGCTGGCCCGTGACCGCCAAACCGGCGTCGTGGATCCGCAGGACCGGGAGCGCCTGGCCTGGTTTCTGGATGAAGCCGCGACGGCTGGAAAGGATCATGGACGATTCCGGGATTCCCGGAGAGAAAAAGCCCTGATTGGTCAGAATCTCATTTCGTGAGGTGAATCAGGCTGGCTGTGAACGAGTAAATCTGTCACCGGAGTTCTGTTTCGAGGGGGGGCGCTTTGTCATTTTTCGGTTCCCCGGACTCCTGTTCTTCCGGGCTGATCGAGCCGAAGAAGGCATATGTGTTCCGGCCTTCATCCTTGGCGCGGTAAAGGGCCCGGTCGGCGTGGCGGATCAGGGTTTCCATGTCCTGTCCGTCGCCCGGGTACAGAGCGATACCGATACTTGTCGTGACGAAAATGTCGTTTTGGGCACAGGAAAAAGGTTTCTTGAAGGTCCGCAGGATTTTTCGGGCTGTGGCGTCGGCATCCTCGTTTCGGCTGACCTCGGGCAACAGAACGATAAACTCGTCTCCGCCGAAGCGGGCCAGGGTATCCCCTTTACGTAGATTGCTCCGGATGCGGTAGGCGACGTTTTGCAGCAGAAGATCCCCGGTGTGATGTCCGAGCGTATCATTGACGTTTTTAAAATAATCGATGTCGAACATCATGACGGAAAACACCCTTTTCCCCCGGGCGGCGTTATCGATTTCAAGATGGAAGCGATCGTAGAGTAAACGCCGGTTGGGGAGCCCCGTCAGAGGATCGTGGTAGGCGAACTGGCGGATGGTTTCTTCCGCCTCCTTGCGTGCCGTGATATCCCGGATGATGGACTGAATAATCACTTCTCCGCTTTCCAGTCTCACCGTGTCGAGGCTGATTTCCGTATCGAAAGGCTTGCCGTCCAGGCGGCAGTGGGTCCAGGTGAAAAACTGGGGCGTTCCCTGAAGGGCGCCGTTGATTTTTTCAAGGGCGCCCTGGATGGAGTGTGTGCCGTCCGGCTGCTGCTCCGGGGAAAAGCGATGCGGCGTCTGGCCGATGAACGCTTCTTTTGTGCAGCCGAACAAGTTCAAGGCTTTTTTGTTACAGTCGATGAATTGATCATCGATCATCAGGGTGACGGCGTCATTGGCGGAATCAAACAGCGCCTGATACTTGGCTCTCCCATCCAGGAGATTTTTCTCGGTTGTCTTGTAATCGCTGATGTCCCGGATGGTTTCGATGGCGCCGACCACTTCTCCGGCATCATCATAAAGAGGTGACGCCATGCCCCAGAAATAGACGGGATTTTCCACTCGATGGGCCATGATGACGCCTTCTCCGTAGAGACGGTTTCCCGTCCTTTTGACTGACGTGTAACGGCCCGCGACCGCTTCCGGAGGGAGAAACACATAATCGATCAGCATGTTCCGTTTTTCTCCGTAGAAGGGGATGGCGTATGCCCGATCTGCCTTCCCGATCATATCGGCCGCTTTGATTCCCGTCAAATCCTCTATTGCCTGATTCCAGACGATGACCATTCCGGTCTGGTCGATGACAAAGGTTGCATCGGGGAGAGAATTGATGACATCAGTCCATTTCTTTTGCGTTTTTTCAAGGCTTTTAACTTGGCCGATGAGCAACTTTTCTGCCAGAAGCCATGCCGATAACGAGCAAAACAGAGCCATGAAGCCGCCAAGAAGGGCCGCTTTCAAGGTTCCCGCCAGCAGGCTAAGCGTAATCCAGAGCAACAGGCTCGGTAAAAGGACAACAGATATGAGGGCAAAACGGAACGACAGATGCAGGTTCAGGAAATTATGTTTCTTTCCGATCATTCGATGCGCCCCCGGGCTGCAGGTTATGGATCAGTCATCTCTAAGGAATAAGAAAAACGCCATTCAAAGTCGTCAGCCTGACAAGCAGAATATGGAATACTTGGATTTTGCCGTACATTAACCATAATATCCGGTTTTTATTCAAGGAAAAACTGTTCGAATTCCGACGGCAGCGATAAAAATTTAGGTTTGGCATCCCGGGCAGAAATAGGTTCCCCGGCCGCCAATGGAACCCCGTACGACCGCCGCACCACAGCGCAGACAGGGGAGGCCGTCACGGCCGTAAACATGCAACTCGTTTTGGAAGGTTCCCTTTTGGCCGTGAAAATCTCGCCAGTCGGAGATACTGGTGCCCCGGCAGTTTACGGCCTTGTTTAATACGTCATCGATTGCGGACAAGAGGCGCTGCCATTGTTGGCCATCGAGTGAACAGACCGGACGCATGGGGGCAATTCCGGCCAGATGGAGAATTTCGCAGGCATAGATATTGCCAATGCCGGCGATCATCGCCTGATCCAGCAGAAAGGATTTGATCGGGCCCTTCCGGTTTTTGCCCCGATCACTCAGGCAGGCTGGATCCA
The DNA here is from genome assembly GCA_964617255.1 of uncultured Syntrophales bacterium. Lineage (GTDB taxonomy): Bacteria > Desulfobacterota > Syntrophia > Syntrophales > JAAYKM01 > JAAYKM01. Next base: position 8,422 of record CAZTYA010000025.1, on the reverse strand, counting down.
GATGTGGAAACGGTTCAGGTCCGCATTGGGCCGGAAAGGTCCGTTCCCAGGTGAGGGTCATGAAGCGCCGCGGATCGATGAAAAAAATCCGGCCCCGGGGAAAGGTCATGATAAATCGGGTATATTTCGGAGGGTCTCCGTTTTCTTCTTGCCACAGAAGCCGTCCCGTCATACGGAGATGAACGGTCAGGACGCGGCCGTCATCGAAAAACAAAAGCAGATTCTTACCCCGGCGGTTGACGGATGTGACCTTATGCTGTTCCAACTCTGAGAAATGGTATAGTTTTTCGTCCAGGGATCGGGTCTTAATCAGGGTTTTGCCGACGATGGTTTTTCCAAGCTGGCGACATAAGGTTTCCACTTCCGGCAGTTCGGGCATTTTTTTCTCCTCCATGAAACGGTCCGGGGCTACGGACTAACCCTATTTTATTCAGGAATTATTTCTTTCGCCCTGGGTGAAAAATATTGCAATTTTGACCGTTATTGGGTAGATGAGATAGCGGCATTTGAGCGATTTGTCAAAGTGATAAAACATAGCCCTTTATAGCTGGAGGATAATCATGCGACTGATACCCCGGGAGGAGAAATTCTTCGACCTGTTTGACGAGCTGGCGGAAAAAATCGAGGAGGGCGTTAAGGCATTCCTGGAAATGCTGAACAATTACGACAGTTTCGATTCGCACCTCGCCCGGCTGAAAAGCATCGAACACGAGGCTGATATCATCACCCACACGACTTACGAGAAGATGCACAAGACCTTCCTGACGCCCCTGGATCGGGAGGATATCTATGCGCTGGTCAACAAAATGGACAGCATTCTCGACATGACGGAAGCCACGGCGGTCCGGATGTCCCTGTTCCATATTAAGACGCCCCGTCCGGAAATTATCGAACAGGCCGTGCTTCTGGCGGAAGCGACTAAGAAAGTCAAGGCTTTGGTCCATGGTCTGCGGGACATGAAAAACGCGCCTCAGGTGCTGGAGGCCTGTGTAGAAATTAACACGATTGAAAATCTGGGCGACGCGCTCCTGAGAAATGTCATGGCCAAGCTCTTCGAACAGGAACAGGATCCGATCGAACTGATCAAATGGAAGGACATCTTCGAACGCTTCGAAGAAGCCCTGGATGTATGTGAAGACGTGTCCAATATCGCCGAGGGTATTGTCCTGAAAAATGGTTGATTCACTCTATTTCGTGATCTTTCTGGTCCTGGTGGCCCTGGTCTTTGATTTTTTAAATGGCTTTCACGATTCGGCGAACGCCATTTCAACTATCGTGTCAACACAGGTGCTTCCGGCAAAATACGCTGTCCTGTGGGCGGCGTTTTTTGATTTTATGGCCGTTTTTTTTGTCGGCGTCAAGGTGGCCAATACGGTCGGCACCGGCATCATAGATCCGAAGATCGTCAATGATCTCGTGATATTATCAGCTTTGGGCGGCGCCATTGCCTGGAATATCATCACCTGGTACTTCGGCCTGCCCAGCAGCTCCTCCCATGCTCTGATCGGGGGGCTGATCGGCGCGGGAGTCGTCAAGGCCGGCTTCGGTATTCTGGTTTGGAAAGGGATCACCAAAGTAACCCTCTTTATTGTCCTGTCGCCGGCGATTGGTCTGGCTCTCGGTCTTTTAATGATGGTCATTGTCCTGAACCTGAACCGCCATTCTTCGGTATCCCACTCCACGCATATCTTCCGGAAACTCCAGCTGCTTTCCGCCGCAGTTTACAGCATGGGCCACGGCGGAAACGACGCCCAGAAGACCATGGGGATCATCGCCATCATTCTTTACAGTCACGGCATGCTGGGACCGACCTTTTATATTCCCATGTGGATCGTGGTGACCTGTTACGCCGTTATATCGTTGGGTATCATGTCGGGAGGCTGGCGGATCGTCAAAACCATGGGCACGAAGATTACGAAACTGCAACCCATGGGCGGTTTTTGTGCCGAGACAGCCGCCGCCATCTCCATTATCGGCGCGTCTCTGGCGGGAATTCCCGTCAGCACCACCCATACCATTACCGGGGCGATTGTTGGGGTCGGGGCGACAAAACGACTGACCGCCGTCCGCTGGGGCGTCGCCGGAAATATTATCTGGGCCTGGATTCTGACAATTCCCATGTCGGCCCTGATGTCGGCGATTCTTTATTTCTGCCTGGGGATCTTTTTCTAAAGGGCTGTTTTTCTCGATTTCTTGCGGGGAATCGTGTTTATGACGCTTAAAGTAAAAACACTGGCCATTGTTGCGGCAACATTCGTCTGTTTAGCTGTCGGGACGCTGACCGGCGCCTGGTTTTTCCTGTATAAAAATCTCACGGATACAGAAGCCCAGCTCACCCGCCAGGATGTCTTGCGGGGGTTGATCATTCTGCAGAACGAACTGTCCCTCCTGGCGACCGTAACAGGAGATTATGCTGGCTGGGATGACACGTACGCCTTCGTGCGGGACGGGAATCAAGCCTATATTGAGTCAAACCTTGTGGAATCCACCTTTGCGAAACAACGGCTCAATATGCTTCTTATTATCAACGCGGAGGGAAAGATCATCTACGGAACGGGTTTTGATCTCGGTACAAATCGGATAACACCCCTTTCGCATGCCGTTCGGCAGTACTTGCATCCCGGTTGCCCGTTTTTAACCCATGCGGATACGGAAAGTGTCCTGACGGGGCTCCTTGCATTACCCGAGGGCCCGATGATGTTTTCCTCACGGCCGATTCTGACCAGTAATTACCGCGGGCCCATCCGGGGCACCATGATTATGGGCCGCTACCTGGATGCCGTGGAAAGTGACCGTCTGGCGGAACTCACGCGTCTGGAACTCCGCTATCTACCTCTTGCCCCGCAAATATATCCCCGGCACAAAGATAAAGTCGTTCGCTTTGCAATATCCGAGACAAAGATCAATCTTGAGCCCTTGAGTACGGACGTCATTCAGGGATCCGCGGTATTGCACGATATTTTCGGGCGGCCGGTTCTGAAAATGGTCGTCAAGCAGCCCAGGGTCCTGTTTAAGCAGGGACTAAACTCTCTAACGTTTTTGGTTCTTTGTGGGGTTTTAACGACGTTTGCCTTTGGGGGCATTGTTTTTCTGCTCCTGGAAAAACTGGTTTTGCGCCGCCTGCACAGGATGTCCGACGAGGTGGATCATATCGGCATGTCCGGAGAGTCCCTGCATCGCATTTCCATTTCTGGCCGGGACGAACTGACCAGGCTGGCGGAGAATATCAACCGGATGATCGAAACCATCGAGGCTTCCCGGGAGGAGATCCGGGCGGAATCCGACCGTTATCGGGCGGTGGTGGAAGATCAAACGGAATTGATCTGCCGTTTTGATCAGCAGGGAAAGCTGACCTTTGCGAACGGTGCGCTCGGGCGCTATCTGGATCAGTCAACGGACCATCTCCTTGGCCGGAGCTTCTTCGAGGTATTTCCCTGGGATAATGTCGATGAGGTCAAGCAAGAATTTTCCGCAATCGACAGCCGTCAACCAGTCAGAATGTTCGATGCGAAAATGGTTTTTCCCGAAAACAGCGTGCAATGCAGCCGCTGGACGCTCCGGGCTATTTTGCCCGAGCATGGCGGTATCCAGGAATATCAGGCCGTGGGCCGTAACATTACGGCTCGGGTGCAGGCGGAAATGGAAAAGAGAGCCATGGAGGAACAGTTCTTCCAGGCGCAGAAAATGGAGGCCATCGGAACTCTGGCGGGAGGAATCGCTCATGATTTCAATAATATCCTTATGGGTATCGGGGGATATGTTTCTTTGATGCTCTATGACATCGGCCGAGATCATCCCCATTACAATAAATTAAAGGCCATTGAAGAGCAGGTAAAAAACGCCGCAACTCTTACGCGAGATCTGCTCGGGTTTGCCCGGGGTGGCGCCTACGAAATCAAACCGACCGACCTGAACCAAACCCTGGAACGCACGGCTTCCGTTTTTTGCCGGACGCGAAAAGAGATCGCTGTCCACTACCGATTTGAAGAGAACCTCTGGACCGTGGAGGCCGATAGCAGCCAGATGGAGCAGGTTTTTCTGAATCTGTTCGTCAATGCCGCCCAGGCCATGCCGGCCGGGGGGAATTTGTATCTGGAAACAAAAAATGTTGATGTATCGGAAATCCAGAGTGGCTTTATGAAAATTCCCGCTGGTCCCTATGTACAGGTTTCCATTACGGATGAAGGCGTCGGGATGGACGAGGAAACGAAGGAGAGGATTTTCGAGCCCTTCTTTACGACCAAAGACCGGGAAAAGCGGGGTTCCGGTCTGGGGTTGGCGTCGGTTTACGGCATTGTCAAGAATCACCGGGGCATGATCCCTGTCTATACGGAAAGGGGCGTCGGGACGACCTTCCGCATCTATCTGCCTGCCGTCAGTACGGTTCTGTCTCCGATGCCCGAGTTGGAGCGGGGCAATCAGCATCTATTCAAGGGCACCGAGGGCATCCTGGTTGTGGAAGACGAAGATTTGATGATGGATGTGACGCTCAAGATGCTGAACGTTCTGGGATACCGGACCTTTTCCGCCGCCAACGGCGCCGAGGCCCTGGAGACCTATCTTGCCAAACGGGAACAGATCGACCTGGTAATGCTGGACATGATCATGCCGGGCATGAGCGGCGAGGAAACCTTCCGGAAACTCAAAGAGATCCGGCCCGACATCAAGGTCATCCTGGCCAGCGGCTACAGTCTGAACGAGCAGGCAACGCGGATTATGGAAAACGGTTGCCGCGCTTTTCTCCAGAAACCTTACAATACGGGCGAACTCTCCCGGACGGTCCGGAATGTCTTGGATCAGCTATTCTGATTTGAAATCTATAGGTTTTATTCAGAATTTTCCTGTGCAGAAGGTTTCGTGGCGCGACCGCCTTTTCGGATTCCGGTGATGGCCGTAACGGATTTCTCCGGTATCAACAAACATTCCGGGGTGATTTGGACCCCTATTTCAAGCATATTGAGTGCCGCGTAAAAAGCCTGCTGGTTTTCCAGCGCCAGGTCGCCGTAACCGGCGGAGTAGCGCCTCTCCAGCAGAAATTTTCCTTCCCGGACAATCTCCCGGCGCGCATAATCCATGAGCCAGTCCAATGCGCCGTCCGCCATTTCGCCGGCTGTGGCGTCGAAGACCACCGCACGGGTGATGTGGTCCGTTGCCATATCGGTCCGGATGGCCGCCATGACAGATTCCCCCGCCGTGGTGCCCATGACCAGCACCTCATCGCATCCGTGCAGAAAAGCGGCGAGGTTCGTGCTTTCCAAACGGAGATCTTCGCCCAGAACGACAAAGCCAACTCCGCGGTCGCAAATCGGCAGACGGATCATCATACCCTGCAGGTGAATCAAGGCCAGGGCCTCGTCGATATAGCGGTCAATCAATTGTTCCTGTTGGGGAGTAAGCCGGGTGATGTCACGGCGGTAACCCAGGCGCTGGTAGATTTTCTCGGTTGGTGGTGCGATCCTGATGGTGTGGAACACTATACCGTCCCTTCCCTTTGATCGGCGAAGCCGACCCGCAACCGATATCTGCGCGTTGCGGGTCGGATCGGTGTTCATAATCAGGCGCCTTTGGCCTGCTTTTTCATGATGTGCTTCATCAAGCCGCCATCGGCAATGAGTTCCTGCATGAAGGGGGGGATGGGGGTGATCGTGAGCGCTTCCCCTTCCGCCCCGGCGATGGTGATGACACCGGCGTCGCCGTCCACGGTAACCACCGCCCCTTCTTTCACCCGGTCGAAAAGTTCTTTCGATTCGAAGATGGGAAGCCCCATGTTGAAGGCGTTCCGGTAGAAGATGCGGGCGAAGCTCTTCGCGATGACGCAGGAGACCCCGGCGGCCTTGATGGCGATGGGGGCGTGCTCCCGGGATGACCCACAGCCGAAGTTTTCACCGCCGACGATGATATCCCCGGCCTTCACCTTCCTGGGGAACTCTGGATCCGCGTCCTCCATGCAGTGGGAAGCCAGGACGGCATGGTCCGTTGTATTCAGATAACGGGCCGGAATGATTGCGTCCGTATCGATGTTATCGCCGAATTTCCAAATTTTGCCCTGAAATTTCATAAGTTCTTCCTTAAAAATCGTTTTGTCATTCTGAGGAGCATGAGCGACGAAGAATCTTTTTAATATCAGATCCTTCGCCTGCGCTCAGGATGACATCTTGATGTTGACAACACACCCGCCACCATCGATAGACAGATTATTTCAATTCATCCGGGCCTGCAAGTCTCCCCATGACGGCGGAGGCGGCTGCGACAGCCGGGTTGGACAGGTACACCTCGCTGCCGGGATGCCCCATCCGGCCGACGAAGTTCCGGTTTGTCGTTGCCACAGCCCGCTCACCCTGGGCCAGGATGCCCATGTGACCGCCCAGACAGGGGCCGCAGGTGGGGGGGCTGATGATGGCGTTGGCGTCCATGAAGATGTTCATGAGGCCCTCATCCATGGCCATGCGGTATACTTCGGGTGTCGCCGGGATGATCAGGAGCCGCACATGGGGAGCAGATTTCCGTCCCTTGAGTACATGGGCCGCAACCCGCAAGTCTTCGATGCGACCGTTCGTACAGGAACCGATGACGGCCTGATCGATCCGGACATCGCCGACATCGCTGATGCCCCTGGTATTCGACGGCAGATGAGGGAAGGCCACCTGGGGTTCGATTTTACTGCAGTCGATTTCAATCGTTTCACAGTATGCCGCATCCGCGTCGGACGCGTATTCCGTCCAGGATCGCTTCGCCCGGGTTTTCACATAGGCCCGGGTGATATCGTCGCAGGGGAAAATACCGTTTTTCGCTCCCGCCTCAATGGCCATGTTGGCCATGGACATCCGATCCGCCATGCCGAGCGTTGCGATCGTTTCGCCGGTCATTTCCATCGCTTTGTAAAGGGCGCCGTCCACGCCGATTTTGCCGATAATAAAAAGGATCAGGTCTTTTCCGGATACCCAGGGGTTCAGCTTCCCGTACAGGACGAACTTGATCGATTCGGGTACCTTGAACCAGACCTCGCCGGTCAGCATGGCCGCCGCCAGATCCGTGCTTCCAACACCGGTGGCGAAGGCCCCCAGGGCGCCGTAGGTGCAGGTATGGCTGTCGGCGCCGATCACCAGATCACCAGGGAGCACGATCCCCTTCTCCGGTAAAAGCGCATGCTCGACGCCTACCTCACCCCCTTCGTAGTAATGGGTGAGCTCCTGAGATCGGGCGAATTCACGAACGAATTTACACTGTTGGGCAGAACTGATGTCCTTGTTCGGCGTAAAATGATCGGGAATCAGCACCACTTTATCCTTGTCGAAAACCTTTTTCCCCGCCGCCTTCACAAATTCCTCGATGGCGATGGGGGCCGTAATATCGTTTCCCAGGGCGATATCCACCCTGGCGTTGATCAGAGTCCCCGGATGCACTTCGGCAAGACCGGCGTGTGCCGCGAGGATCTTTTCTGTAATGGTCATTCCCACGGTATTTCTCCTAATTTCTATTTACCTTCCAATACGTACCGGGCGATCAGGTTGCCCACGTCACTGGTGCCCATGCCCATCTTACCTGCCTCCAGGGATTTGAAATCCTTTTTGATTGCCTTCTGGACGGCGTCCTCGATCATCTTGGCGCCCTTCTCCTCGCCAAGGCAGTCCAGCAACATGGCCCCTGCCGTGATGGCCGCCAGGGGATTGATGACGTTTTTCCCCGTATATTTTGGGGCGGACCCGCCGATGGGTTCGAACATGGACGTCCCTTCGGGATTGATGTTGCCGCCGCAGGCGATCCCCATGCCGCCCTGGATCATGGCGCCCAGGTCGGTGATGATGTCGCCGAACATGTTGTCCGTCACAATAACGTCGAACCACTCGGGATTCTTCACCATCCACATGCATGTGGCGTCTACGTGGGCGTAGTCCGTCTTGATCCCGGGGTATTCCGGGGCGATCTCGTAAAAGGTTCGCTCCCAGAGGTCAAAGGCGTAGGTGAGGACGTTCGTCTTGCCGCAGAGGGTCAACTTATTGTCCTTGTTGCGTTTTTTTGTGTATTCAAAGGCGTAGCGCAGGCAGCGTTCGACGCCCTTGCGTGTATTGATCGATTCCTGGACCGCCACCTCGTCTTTTGTACCCTTCTTCAGGCACCCACCCGCACCGGCGTAAAGCCCTTCCGTGTTTTCCCGGACGACGACGAAGTCGATCTCCTTGGGACCCTTGTTTTTGAGCGGTGTATCGACGCCCTCGTAGAGCTTCACCGGGCGCAGGTTGATGTACTGGTCCAGTTCAAACCGGGTCCGCAGGAGGATGCCCTTTTCCAGGATGCCGGGTTTCACGTCGGGATGACCGATGGCGCCCAGGAAGATTACTTTGAACTGACGCAGTTCGTCGAGCACACTGTCCGGGAGAATTTCACCCGTTTTTTTATAGCGCTCGCCGCCGATATCGTAATG
>CAZTYA010000024.1:0-11833 GCA_964617255.1 uncultured Syntrophales bacterium | reverse complement strand
TTCGTTCAGGATCGCTGACCCTTACTTTTTCCTGCTTGGTAATCCAGTGATCCGCCAGGCCGAAGAACCCGTCCCTGCCGGTGGCGAGGAACCGGAATTCGGTACCCATGATACGGATGGGGCGGTGTTGTGCCGGTGTTGTCACGTGAACGACCAACTGGGGTTGTGTGACCATCCCGTGGATCTCCATTGCCGTGCCGTGGGACAGAAAATAGTCTTTTCCACCGACCAACTCGCGGGCTACGATGAGGGGGTTTCCCATGTACTCCCGTTCTCTTCCCAGCTCAAAGGGGACAAGGATGAAAAGGCCCGGCTTCAACCGCGATGCCACGCCTCTATTCACGAGCTTTCTGACCAGGCTGCGCACGGTAGGTTCTTCCAGACCAAGGATCCGTCGGACATCTTCCAGGCGGAAAACCGACAGATTGTCTTCATGGAGCGAAGTGATGAGCTGTGCAGCCTGAGTACCGATGGTCTTCAGGGGGGTATCATATTTCATGATCGTACTGTGTCCTCTGAGGGCACATAATGCATATGAAATGTGACATTGTCAACAAGGAATTACATTCACGAATGATGCTTTAATTGCAGCATGTGTCTTTGCAGGGCACAATATGCAGCTACAGTATAGTTCTCCTGCAACAAGCACCTTGCGTTTTCCACAAAAGTGAGCAGATTTTTAATCTCCGTGAACCTTGCGACCGGGAACGGCTCTTCCTGCCTTTGCCCTCCTGCCAAAGAATTTATCCTTAGGGAAGATGCATTGATGGAATCCTTCAGCGAAGAAGAGGATTGATGTGATTCTATTGCCGCCTAAAGGGGCTAGAGATCATGATGCTCGGTAGGAAATGTCCTTCGGCAGATCGGTGATGGGCAGCCCTGTCGTCAAAGCCTGATAGTAGATTTGGCAGATCTTTTCCATCAGTTCTGCGTTCAGAAGCGCTTCATCCATAGTTCGGCCGAGAGCCATGGCGCCGTGGTTTTGAATGATGTAGGCCCAGGCGCCGTTTTGCAGTTTTCCCGCTACGTTTTCCGCCAGTTCCCGGCTTCCTGACGGCGCGAAGGGCACGACGTCGATCCGGGGGCCGAGCTTGAGGAGGACTTCCTCGAACAGGGCGGGGACGGGCCGGTTAAGAACGGCGAAGACGCTGGCGTAATTTTGGTGGGTATGAACGATGGCCTTCACATCGGGGCGGTCTCGATAGGCGGCGATGTGCATGGCGATTTCAACGGATGGGGCAAACGGCCCGGCAACCGGGCTTTCATCGAAGTCAACGATGCAGATCTCCGCCGGGGAAAGTTCGTCGTAACGCTTCGAAGTCGGAGTGATGGCCAACAGATTATGGTTTTCAATCCGGAGGGAAACATTCCCCCCTGTGCCGTGCCGCGTTCCGAAAAAACCGTTTTCCGACAGCCACTTTCCGGCGGCGAGTACAAATTCCTGGTAAGGGATATAAATCGACATGTCAGTCATGATGAAATCCGTTTTTCTGAGACTTTTATCGCCGATCATAACGCCGTATTGATCGGGATGACCGGGGGAATTTATAACAGGATTAACCGGTCGGTGCAACGAAAGATTCCCGGGGATAAAAAACTTGATTGAAAGTAAACCACGGTAAGGTATAGTGGGCACTGTCGATTGCAGCAGCGCAATACGATCCCTTCACAAGGGGAGGGTTACGCGGCCGACTGATTAAGGCTGACAGAAAGTGCGGGGGACGGGTATCGATAATGCAAGAACCAGACAATTTAAATCATGACGATGCAACAAATCAGGCCCTGGAAGGCGCTTCGGGATTTCGCACCGCCGTTTTCAACCGGGAAATGCGCGTTCCGGAAGACCTCCTGATCAACCTGAGTTATGACTTCCTCCGGCGTGAACTCTGGGTGCCCCTGAGCGGGCAGGGGGGCAAGGTTTTGGTTGCCGTCGATGACCCGGCTAATATTCTAAAAAAGGACATGATCAAAAACCTCCTCCGGGCAAAATCCGTGGAGTATTGCCTGGCGGAGAAGGAAGAAATTCTCAAGTTCATCGATTATTTTTACGGCGTCGAACCGCTGCCGGATTCTTCCGGGAAAGAAGGACCCAGCACCGCTGAGATGAATGCCGACATCATCAATCTGGTCAACGATCTGATCGAGGAAGCCTACAGCAGACGGGCCTCGGATATTCATATTGAGCCGGATGTCAAGGATCGTCAGGTCAATGTCCGGCTGCGGATCGACGGCGAGTGTATTCCCTATAAAACATTTCCCTACGAGTACCGGGCGCCGATCATTTCACGCGTTAAGATCATGTCCAATCTGGACATTACGGAAAAGCGGCTCCCCCAGGACGGCAAGATCATGTACAAGCGCCATGGGGGCGAGGAACTGGAGTTACGGGTGGCCACCATGCCTACCTACGGGTACACGGAAGACGTGGTTTTACGCATTCTGACCCGGGGGAAAATCATGAGTCTCGAAGAACTCAGCATGCCTGACGAGACCTATCAGCGGGTTCGAAAACTGATCACGAAACCCTATGGCCTGATCCTCCTCGTCGGACCGACCGGCTCGGGGAAAACGACAACGTGTCATGCCGTCCTGCAGGTTCTGAACAAACCCAACGTCAAGATCTGGACCGTTGAAGATCCGGTGGAGATTACCCAGAAGGGCATCCGGCAGGTTCAGGTACACCACAAAATCGGTCTGGATTTCAGCAGCGCCATGCGATCCTTTCTGCGATCCGACCCCGATATTATTATGGTCGGAGAAATGCGGGACTACGAAACGGCAAAAATGGGCGTTGAAGCCTCAACGACGGGGCATCTGGTCCTGAGTACCCTCCATACCAACAACGCCCCGGAGACGATCGTTCGTCTTCTGGAGATCGGGATCGATCCTTTTGCCTTTTCCGACTCCCTGCTCTGTGTTCTTGCCCAGCGCCTGGTGCGTGCCCTGTGTCCGCTATGCAAGGAACCCTACCACCCCGGGCGGGAAGAATACGAGGAACTGCTGCGCTACGGCGGGGAAAAGATCTTTCAAGATCTGAATGTCGTTTACGATCAAAAATTTAGCCTTTATCGACCGAAGGGTTGTCCGGAATGTAACGAAACAGGTTACCGGGGCATGATGGGGCTTTTTGAATTGCTGGTTGCGACGGATACGATCAAGCAAATGATCATATCCCGGAAATCCATCGCCGCCATCCGCGAGGTGGCCGTGTCCGAGGGCATGCAGACCCTTTTACAGTGCGGGATCGAAAAAATCATCCGCGGTGAAACAGACCTAATAGAGGTGCTCAGCGTATGCATCAGGTAAAAAAGACCTTTGAGGAACAAATCCGGCTGGTAAAGGAACGCCTCGGACAGGCACAAAAAGTGGTGGTTTTAACCGGCGCAGGCATTTCCGCCGAAAGCGGCGTGCCGACTTTTCGGGGCGCCGACGGCATCTGGCAGCATTACCGGGCAACAGACCTGGCCACGCCGGAAGCCTTTGCCCGGGATCCTGAACTGGTCTGGTCCTTCTACAACTGGCGGCGGGATTTGATCAGCCGGGTTACGGAAAACCGCGCGCACCAGGCTCTGGTTACCCTCGAACAGATTGTGCCCGACTTCACCCTGGTAACCCAAAATGTGGACGGTCTGCATCATCGGGCGGGTTCGATCAATGTAATTGAGGTGCATGGAAATCTGTGGCGGGTGCAGTGTACGGGTTGCGCCCGGATCGTTGTGGATATGTCCGTCGATATGGGTAAACTGCCCCGATGCCAGGAATGCGGTGGGGTGCTCCGACCGGATGTGGTCTGGTTCGGGGAAAGCCTTGACGGCAGACTCCTGAACCGGGCGGAAGAAGCCGCCCGGACATGCGATGTCATGCTGGTCATCGGCACCTCAGGGATCGTCTATCCCGTTGCTTTCCTGCCTGTGCTGGCCAAAGGCGGCGGTGCTTTTGTGGTGGAAATCAACATGGAAGAAACGGCCGTATCACCGGGACTGGATATGACCATTCTGGGTAAGGCGGGAGATATTGTGCCTCTTTTTGTGATGTAGCGCTGTGAACAGAACAAAGCAACGTCTCATAAAAAAAATGCACGCACTTTCTTTTTCATTATGCATGGGTTTGTGCCTTATCGGTTGTTCGCATCCGGTGCTGCAAACGGAGAAAGGGGCGCCACTGTCCGGGGCGGTGCAGACCGTTATCGAACCTTTTCCTGAAGCCATTGCGCCGGAACAACCGATTCCGGCGCCGTCGGAGCCCGCGGCCTTGATTCCACCGGTTGAAGCACCCCTTCCGGTTCGTCAAACACGCATTGAACAAAAACTTAACGGAAACATGGCGATGCTGCCCGTTGTCCGGGGGGAGGTCCTGCTGCGGGATGTCTCCGAGCTGAAGTCGTTCTATGGGGGACGCGCATGGCAGCCTGCCTGGTTTGACGGAGATATGCCCTCGACAGCCGTTGCGGTATTTTTGAAAGTCTTGGGGAAAGCGGAGGAGGAAGGCCTGTCTTCGGGGGATTACCACTATGAAGAAATCAAGAACCTCCTCGGCGCCCTCGGTGCAGGTCCTGATGAAAGAGCCGCGGTTCAGGCGGACCTGGATATTCTGCTCACCGACGCCTATCGCGCCTACGCCGCTCACCTGTATGCAGGGAAGATCGAGCCGGGAAGGGTCTCCAATCAGTGGCCCGTGCAGAAAAAGTACGATCCGAAAATTCCGGAACTCCAGGAGATCCCGCCGGCCGACCGACTGGAAAAAACACTGCTCAGTCTGCCGCCTCCTTATCTGGGTTATCGGCAGCTTCGGGACCTGCTGGCGAAGTACCGCCGGATTGAGGCGGCCGGGGGCTGGCCTGTCATACCCGGAGGAAAACTTGCCCCGGGGCAGCGCAATGCCCGTGTCGCTGCCTTGAAGCAGCGGCTTTTCCTCTCCGGAGAGCTGCCCGCCATGCCTGCGAAGAACCGGGACTTGTATGACGCGTCCCTGGAAAAAGCGGTGCGGCTGTTCCAGCGGGCGCACAATCAGAAAGAGGACGGCGTTGCAGGTCCGGCCACATTGCGTCTTCTGAACATGACCGTCGGCGAGCGGATGGATCAGATCCGTCTGAACATGGAACGCTGGCGCTGGATGCCGCGCAACATGGATCGCTATATATTTGTGAATATTCCTTCCTTTGAAATGAAGGTGGCGGAAAAAGGGTTTGTGGTGCTCAAGATGCGAACCATCGTCGGCATGGAGGATAACCCGACCCCCAGCTTTGCCGATCGGCTGAATCAGATCGAAATCAACCCGTTCTGGAATATTCCCCAGAGTATCGTCGAAAAGGAAATTGTTCCGAAGGCTAAGCGGGATTCCTCTTATCTGACCCGACAGGGGATCCGTATTTACCGCGACTGGCGGCCCAACGCCCCGGAAATTTCACCCGCGGCCATCAACTGGAAGGAGGTCACGCCGAAGAAATTCGCCTATCGTCTCGTTCAGGATCCGGGACCCATGAACCCCCTGGGGCGGATTAAATTTCTCTTTCCCAACAACTTCAATGTTTACATGCACGATACGCCGAAGCGTCATCTGTTCGACCGTCAGGGGAGAACATTCAGCCATGGCTGCATCCGGCTGGAAAAACCGATTGATCTGGCGGAGTATCTTCTGAAAAACGAACCGGGATGGAGCAAAAATCAGATCCTGAAAAAGATCGGGACAGGGAAACGCCATGTAATCACCTTGCGGAATCCGATTCCCGTTCACATCGTTTATCTTACAGTCTGGACCGGACCGGACGGTTTGACTTATTTCCGGGACGACCTCTACGAGTACGACCACCTTCTCGATACGGCCATGCACAAAAACGGCGGCAAGGCCGGGGGATATCTTTTCTGATTCAGCATGTTACCCGATTAACCCCCCTTTTGTTTTGCCGCCTTCCACCCCTTTTGTCCGCATCGGATGTTTCTTCCATTGCCAGAAGTTATCATCTCCACCATTTCATAGTTATTATGAATTGGATAAGAGCGCCTCATGTTGCGTATAAACCTCCGTGTTGTATTTCGCCGGGACAGGCGTCGGATCTGTCCGGAAAATTTTGATCATCAAGGAGGTTGTCATGAAACCCAGGACCGTTTCCATCCCAGTTGTTTTTCTTCTCGTTTTTTCTTTGCTTGGTCTGCTTGCTGCGCCCGCTTTCAGCGAAACAGAGTACACCGTGGTAACGACCGATCAGGTCAAGACCCTGATCGATCAAAAAACGGCTTTTGTTTTAATCGACTCCCGGACCGTTCAGGAATACCAGGAGGCGCATATTGTCGGAGCGATCAACATTCCCGATAAAACCGCGGAAGAACACTTCCGTCTTCTTCCTGCCGACAAAAATGCCCTGTTGGTGATCTACTGTAACGGTGTCAAATGCGGCAAGAGCAAGCGTCTGGCCAAGAAGCTGGAACCTTTGGGTTATAAAAACATCTCGATTTACAGTGAAGGCATTCCCGTCTGGGAGGAAAGAAACCTGCCCATCGTCGCCGGGCCAGATTATGATAAGAAAATCGAGACGAAGAAGGTAAAACCCGCCGATCTGGCGCAGCTCATCCGTGACAACAAGGGGGATTATGTGCTGGTCGATGTTCGGGATCCGTCCGAGTTCAAGGAAGGCCATATCCCCACCGCCATCAACATTCCCGTGGAAACGTTTTCCACACAATCCGGCGTCCTGCCTAAAGAAAAGAAAATTATCGTTTACTGCAACACGGGCAGCCGGAGTTACCTGGCCTATCGCAAGCTGATCAAGCTGGCCTACCCTGATATCTACCAGACCCTTCTGGCCGACTGGAAAGATGCGGGGATGGGAGTGGCGAAGTGAAAAACGACGGTCTTTATTCAAGAAGGTTTGAAACGGAAACAATCAAAAGAACAAAGCATGCCGCTGCAATATCTTGAAGACTTCCGGAATCTGCGTGAGCAAAATGTACTCATGCTCAAAGAGGCCAAGGAGGGGGGGCGCAAGGTCGCCGGAATTTACTGCACCTACTGCCCCCGGGAACTGGTTCTGGCCGCCGGGGCGATTCCCGTTGGTCTCTGCGGAACGCGGGAAGCGCCCATCGCCCATGCGGAGCGGGAACTTCCCCGGAATCTCTGCCCGTTGATCAAATCCTCGTATGGGTTTGCCCTGACCGACACCTGTCCCTTTTTCCATTTCTCGGACCTGGTCATCGGTGAGACCACCTGCGACGGCAAGAAAAAAATGTTTGAACGGTTGCACCGTCTCAAGCCTGTGCATGTGATGAATCTGCCGAACAGTGCGGATGATCCGTCCGCCCTGTCCCTCTGGCACCATGAATTGATCCGGCTGAAGACTCGGCTGGAAGAGTTCTTCGATGTGTCCATTACAGAGGGTTGTCTCCGCGATGCCATATGTCTTGTCAACGAGGAGAAGCGGGCGCTGAAATCACTGTTTGATCTGAATCGTGAAAAACCGGCGAGGCTTTCCGGGCTGGATATGATGACGGCGTCTTTCCAGGCGGGATTCCATATTGACCGCCGGGAGGTGATCCGCATGATTGACAGTCTGGCGCAGGAAATTCGGGAGGCGGCAACCCAGGGGCGCGTTGCCGGGGACGAAAATACCCCCCGGGTGCTGTTGACGGGAACACCGGTCGGTATGGGAAGCGAGAAAGTAATCGAAATCGTTGAGGAACTTGGCGCCTTGGTCGTGGCCATGGAGAATTGCGGCGGCTATAAAACCGTGGATCTGCGTATAGACGAGGCCGATCCCCGGGACCCCCTGCTCTTGCTGGCGGAAAAGTATCTTCGGATTCCCTGCTCGGTCATGTCGCCGAACAAGGGACGTCTGGAACTGCTCGATCGGATGATTGGTGATTTTCAGATTAACGGTGTGATCGATCTGACCTGGCAGGCCTGTCATACCTATAATGTCGAGTCCTTTGATGTCAGCGCTTTGGTGAAGGAAAAATGGAAGATGCCGTTTATCCAGATTGAAACCGATTATTCCCAGGCGGATCGTGAAACCCTGCGGGTGCGCCTGGAGGCATTCGTGGAAATGATGGAGAGGTCCTGCCGTGGCGATCGTGGGCATTGACGTTGGATCCGTGGCCACGAAAGTGGTGATCATGGAAGGAGAAAAGCTTTTTCACGATGTCCGGCCGACGGGATGGAGTCCCCGTGAGACGGCTCGCCGGTCCCTCGATGACTTGATGGCGGAAGCGCGCTGTCGGGAAGAAGATATCCTTTATTCCGTTGGGACGGGTTACGGTCGGGTATCCCTTCCCTTTGTAAGCAAAACGGTAACGGAAATTTCCTGCCACGCCCGGGGGGGTGTGTATCTGGTTCCGGGAACGTCGGCCATCATTGATATCGGCGGTCAGGACAGCAAGGTGATTAAGGTGGACCCGGAAGGGAAGGTTCTGGATTTCGTGATGAACGACCGGTGCGCCGCGGGCACGGGCCGTTTTCTGCAGGTGATGGCAGCCGCTCTCGGCGTGGATGTGACTGATTTTTCAGTGCTGGGCGAGGGGAAGCCGTCCGTCCAGTTAAACAGCATGTGCGCCGTCTTTGCGGAATCGGAGGTGGTTGGTCTATTGGCAGCGGGGTGCAGTAAGGAAGAAATTATCAACGGTCTCCATGAGTCCATTGCCCGGCGCATGGCGGCGATGGCTCACCGGTTAAATATCGGCGATCGGGTCACCTTCACCGGCGGCGTGGCGAAAAACGAAGGCTTGCGTAAGGCCCTGGAAAAAGCGCTTCAGGCAGAGGTGCTGGCGCCGGAGCTCTGCCATTTGACCGGCGCCCTGGGGGCCGCCCTGATCGGCCGGGAACGGGTGGGGCGGCATTAAAAATTTTAACCATGACATCCATCGTCCTGCCCAGGCTATTCCCTCTTCGCTAAAGAAACCTCTGGCGATGCCTGTTTTTTTCTTGAAAAAAGTCGTAAAAGCGGCGATATAATCCACGTTTGAGTACGGATGGCATCGAAACAAAATACATTTTATGCTGTGGAGGATCAACCCACAGCGATCTGTGGTGCGTACCAAGGGTTGAAAGCCATGTTGGATGTTAAGGCCGCGCGAAAAAGTGAACTTTTTAACACCGTGACGCATGCCGTCGGCTCTGTCGTGGCCGTAGCGGGGTTGGTCGTGCTGGTCGTTGTCGCATCGCTTCAGGGCGACCCCTGGAAGATTGTCAGTTTCAGCATCTACGGGGCGACGCTGGTGCTGCTCTACATTTTTTCCTCGCTTTACCACGGCCTGAACGGGCGGGCCAAAAAAGTCTTCCGCTATTTCGATCATACAGCCATTTTTCTCCTGATAGCAGGAACTTACACGCCTTTTACCCTGGTTACCCTTCGGGGGGTCTGGGGCTGGTCCATCTTCGGCACGGTCTGGGGCCTTGCCGTGATCGGCATAGTGGTGGATTTCTTTTATCATCATAAAAAGAGACTGTTGCCGATTTTGGTTTACGTTTTCATGGGTTGGCTGATCATCTTTGCCTGTGCTCCTTTGCTGCAGGCACTGCCAATATCCGGGTTTTTCTGGCTGCTCTTCGGGGGAATTCTCTATACAGGCGGGATTGTTTTCTACGCCCTGGACAAAAAGCTGTGGCCCGCCCATGGCATCTGGCACCTGTTTGTTCTGGGCGGCAGCATCTGTCATTATGTGACGGTTCTGATGTACGTCGCTTGATAGCCGGCTCTGTTTATTCTCATTCCATTAGTCGATAAATACCCTTTGACATGGCAGATTGGCTGGTCTTATACTCCAGCCGTCAGGAAAGAAGTTCTTATTAATTCAATCAGTTAAAATCATCCAGTTTTGGAGGTGGCTTAGAGGGATCCGCAGAGTGAAGATATGGCCGCCAGGCAAAGGTGTTTGGAATGACGACAAACGATATAATCAAAATCCTCGAAGAAATTGCCCTGATGCTGGAGTTGAAGGGGGAGAATCCTTTCAAGGCCCGTTCCTACCAGACCGCGGCGCGAAGCTTGGAAGTGCTGGAGGAGGACCTCCCGGATCTGGTCCGGGAGGGTCGATTGGGATCAGTCAGGGGTATCGGAGAGGCGCTCTGCAAAAAAATTACGGAACTTGTGCTGACGGATCGCCTCGAATATTATGAACACCTGAAGGCCTCCATCCCGCCGGGGCATTTCGAAATGCTTAAAATCCCCGGCTTGGGACCGAAGAAAATCAAAGCCCTCTACGACCAGTTGAATATCGAGACCGTTGGAGAACTGGAGTACGCCTGCAGTGAAAACCGGTTGATCGAACTGCCCGGTTTTGGGCAGAAAACCCAGGACAAGATTTTAGAGGGTATCCGGCATATGCGCCGGTACCGGGAACGGCGGCTCTACGCGGAGGTGATCGGCGAGGCCGAAGCCCTGCTGAAATTGCTGGCGGGCCGGGAGGATGTGGCTGAGGTTCGTCTGGGCGGTTCGCTGCGCCGCGGTTATGAAACGGTCAAGGACATCGATCTCCTGGCTGCGTCAAAGTCACCGGAGGCACTGGCGGATTATTTCGCTTCTCTGCCCGACGTTGAGTCCATTATTGCCAAGGGCGAGACCAAGGTCAGCGTTGTTTTAAGCTCCGGTATCAACTGCGATCTAAGAATCGTTTCCCCCGCTGAGTTTCCCTATGCCCTGCATCACTTCACGGGAAGCCGGGAGCACAATACGGCCATGCGGGGGCGTGCCAAACGGATGGGTCTCAAGATGAACGAATATGGCCTCTTCCGGGATGAGGTCAACATTCACTGCAAAAATGAAGAAGAAATATTTCAAACCCTGGGACTGGTTTATATTCCCCCGGAGCTGCGGGAGAACATGGGGGAGATCGAGGCGGCGGAGCAGGGAGAACTGCCCGATTTGCTTAATGAAATTGATATAAAAGGCCTTTTCCACATTCACACCCAGGCCAGCGACGGGGCCGATTCCCTGGAGACCCTGGTCACTCTGGCGATACAAAAAGGATATGATTACATCGGAATCAGCGATCACAGCCGGTCCGCTTTTTACGCCGGCGGCCTTTCCACCGAGACGATCCTGGAACAGCACCGGCAAATTGACGAATTGAACGTCAAATACGCCCCTTTTCGTATTTTTAGGGGCATCGAGTCGGATATCCTGCCAGACGGACGGCTGGACTATGTGGATGAGGTGCTATCCACCTTTGATTTTGTGATTGCCGCTGTGCACTCCCATTTCGGGATGCCGGAAGCGGAAATGACCCGCCGGATTGTCAAGGCGGTGACCAACCCATTTACGACGATTCTCGCCCACCCGACGGGACGACTCCTTCTGGCACGGGAAGCTTATCACGTGAACATGGCCGAAGTGATCGATGCAGCGGCGGAGCGGGGCAAGGTTCTGGAGCTGAATATCAATCCGCAGCGTCTCGATTTGGACTGGCGGAACTGTATCATCGCCAAACGCAAAGGGCTGAAAATCGCTTTGGGCAGTGATATCCACCACCGGGAAGCCTTCGACTACCTGCCCCTGGGTATTAAAATCGCCCGCAAGGGCTGGATTGAAAAGCAGGATTGTATCAATACGATGTCTGCATCAGAGGCCGCTCAATTTTTTACCCGGATGAAAACACGATAATTCGGCGCTTGAAGGATAAGGGAAAACCTGACTAATGGTTTGACCGACTTTTGGGCGGCCACTATCATGCCACGTAACCAATCGGGGGGTAAAGGAGGCATGTTTGCGATGTGTATTGTGACAGGCGGCGTACGTTTAAGCGGTCTTAGGTCAGTCCTGCAGCCTCCCAAAGGTCCCGTTTATCCTTAAATCTATTCAACCCAGCGGGCGTTTCCGGTAAGCTTGGGGTCAGGCTTGAACTCCAGG
>CAZTYA010000023.1:0-12006 GCA_964617255.1 uncultured Syntrophales bacterium | reverse complement strand
GGGCACTTTCCCGTCGGGCAGAGAAAAAAGCTTCCGGATACCCAGCCTTGCTTCCGATCCTTCAAACAGGACTCTGATCGATATTCCCTCCACCAGAAAACCTATGGACTGCTCTTCTCAGCAGGCATCATCCTTTTCGGCAATGGTGCGATACAGTTCATCCGCGGTCCTGGCTCCCAGGAGGTGCTTGCGGAATTCGACATCCTTGAGCATGCGCGAAAGTTTCGCCAGGGTTTTCAGGTGCTGCCCTGTCGACTGTTCGGGGGCAACCAGTAAAAAGAACAGGTGGACGGGTTTACCGTCCATCGCTTCAAAGGGAATCCCCGCATCGCTTTTCCCGAAGGCGACATACATTTCGTCCAGATCCGCCAACTTACCGTGCGGGATGGCGATTCCATCGCCAATACCCGTCGTCCCGAGTTTCTCGCGCTCCAGCAGGGCCTTGACCATGGCCGCCTGATTATATTTAATATTCCCGTAAGTAAAAAGGGATGACAATTCGGAGAGCACATCCGCCTTGTCCTTTGACTGTAAGGACACGGCAATGAACTCTTTTTTCAGCATATCGACGATTTTCATTTCCCGTTCCCTGCCCGTCAGCCGTTCGTTTCAATCACCGCCAGAGAACCGTCTTCACGCCGATACATCACATGAACACTCTCGGTGTAGCTGTCCCGGTACACCACAAAACGGTTTTTCGTCTCTTCCATCTGCAGGACTGCGTCTTCCACGGACATGGGTTTCAAGAGGACCTTTTTCGTTTCCACGACCCGGGGGTTCGCCGCGTCAACAAACTCTTCGGCGCCGGCTTCACCGCCCAGGGTTCCGGTTTCCTTCCCGCCTGGTTTATGCGTCCGGATCTTTTCCTTGTGCTTTTTCAACTGGCGCTCCAGCTTGTCAACGGCTTCATCGATCGCCAGGTGCATATCCTTTGCTTCTTCTTTGCTGTTAATATTCATGCCGTCCGCCAGCAGGCTGATTTCGGCGGTATTTCTGAACTTTTCCACTTGAAGAACAACACGGGCCTCGGCGGGGGTATCGATATACTTGTCGAGTTTTTTCATCTTGTCTTCCACATATTCCTTCTGCCAGGATTCATCTTCCCCGTTTCGCAAGGTCACTGTAATTCTCATTATTTAATCCTCCTTAATTTTTCACTTCGCCCGCTTTTCGCTGTTTCCACATGGGCTGATTCAATTACAACATCAAAGAGTTGGCCATATAGTGTTGTTGTCGGGAAAAGTCAATCGTTTTATGAGGGTAAGATCACTTTCTTACGCCGGGATGAGGGAAGGATACCGAGCATTTCCCGATATTTCGCCACGGTCCTTCTGGCTATGGTGATTCCCGCCGCCTTGAGCCGCTTGACGATGTCCTGATCGCTCAGAGGTTTCTGTCCGTCCTCCTCGCTGATGATCTTCCGGATTTTCTCCTTCACGCTTTTGGATGCAATGTCTTCGCCGTTGACCGTCTGGATGCTGCTGCTGAAGAAATACTTCAGCTCAAAGATCCCCCGGGGGGTCAGCATGTACTTGTTGGTGGAAACCCGGCTGATGGTGGATTCATGCATTTCCACATCATCGGCCACCTGTTTGAGGACCAGGGGTTTCAGGTAATTGATCCCCCTGTCAAAGAAATCCCGCTGGTACTCGACGATACTCTGGGCCACTTTTTCCACGGTTTTTTGACGCTGTTCGATGCTTTTGATTAACCACGTCGCCGATTGAACCCGCTCCCGGACATACTGCTTACCCTCTTCCGCTTTGGCCCCCTTTTTCAATCCCCCCATGACTTCTTTGTAAAGGTTGTTGATCCGGAGTCTCGGCATACCGTCTTCATTCAACACCACTTTATAGTCGCTCCCCTGCTTGACCACATAGACATCCGGCACAATGGGCTGCACCCGCTCCTGATTAAAAACACTCCCCGGTTTCGGATCCATGCTGCTGATCATGCCCACCAACCTGAGCACTTCGGCCAGGGGGATTTTCAGTTTTCGGGTGATATTGACGTAATTTTTCTTTTCCAGATCCTTCAGATGATCCCGGATGATGGCCTCCAATGCCTGGTTGGACGGATCCACGACTTTTGCCTGAATGAGGAGACACTCCTGAAGATTGCGGGCGGCAATCCCGGGCGGATCGAATTCCTGGATTTTCCTCAGAACCGTTTCAATAAAAGGCACATCCAACGAGAGCAGTTCGGCCAGCTCTTCCAAGGTTACGGCCAGATAACCGTTGGGATCAAGATTACCGATGATCTGCTCCCCGACGCGCATTTCGTCCGCGGTGAGACGGGACAATTTAAGCTGCCAGGTGAGGTGATCCGAAAGAGACGGCAGGGATGTGAGGACATTGTCCCAGGAAGGGTTTTCGCTGTCCCGATGGTCGTAATTGGCACCGACGGGGCCGTAATCTTCAAGATAACTGTTCCAGTCGAACTCGTCTTTCCCGTCCCCTTCTCCGGTCAATTCTCCCGGTCTTTCCAGATTCTGCAGGGCGGTTTCCCGATCTGTTCCCTCCGTGGCATCGATTCCTTCCAGCGGTTCCGGGCCTTCGGGTTCCTCGAATTCGCCACTGACTTCCGTATCCATGTCCGTATCCGGGACCTCTTCGTCCAGGAAGGGGTTTTCCTCCATTTCCTGGCGAATCGTATCAACGAGTTCCAGTCGGGACAATTGCAGCAGCTTGATTGCCTGCTGCAACTGGGGTGTCATGATCAGTTGCTGGGTTAACCGTAAATTCTGTCTCAGTTCTAAAGCCATGATTGCTGCCTGGTGGTTGACGCGTCCTGATCGTCCGGATCGTTTTTCCCGCGGCTATCCGTCTTTTCCTTTTCTTTTATCACGGGTTTATCCTTGACATCAAAATCAAAATTCTCACCGAAATAGATTTTTCTCGCCATTTCGCACTGTGCGATTTCCATGGGATCACCCTCGACCAACACGGACCCTTCGTTTATAATATAGCCCCGATCACACACCGTCAAGGTCTCCCGGACATTGTGATCGGAAATCACAACCCCGATTCCTTTTTCCTTCAATTTAAAAATGATCCCCTGAATATCTGCGACGGCCAGGGGATCGATCCCTGCAAAAGGCTCATCCAGGAGAATATACCGGGGCGAGGTGACCAGCGCCCGGGTGATCTCCACCCGTCTTCGCTCCCCCCCCGAAAGGGAATAAGCATAATTGTCGGCCAGACTCGTGAGGTCCAGCTCCTGGAGCAGCACCTCAAGACGGGCTTTACGCTCCTTCCTGGACAACCCAAGTGTTTCCAGAATCGCCATGATGTTGTCCCGAACCGTCAGTTTTCGAAAAACCGAGGGTTCCTGCGGCAGGTAATTCAATCCTTTGCGTGCTCTACGGTACATGGGATCCGAGGTTACATCCTCACCATTCAGGAGAATCGTTCCCCCATCCGGTTTGACCAGACCAACGATCATATAAAACGTCGTGGTTTTTCCGGCACCGTTCGGTCCCAGAAGTCCCACCACCTCGCCGGGTCGTATGTTCAAATCGACCTGATTGACAACCCTTCTTCCCTTATAATTTTTAACCAGACCGCGTGCTTCCAGTAAGTCCATAATTTCTCTGCTGGTCCGTCCACTCTTCCCGGCAAGTTGACCGGAAGAGTCCTTGCCTGTTCTTTAAGATTAAGGTTTTTTCTCTTTCTTCTCCGACGGGAAGATCGTCGCACTCACCCGTCCACCGGGATTGATCACTTCTCCCCGATTTTCGTTCAAGAACACCACAACCTGCTCTCCCCGGATCACATTCTTTCCCTCACTCAGCACCGCATTCCCTTTGATGACAATCTTCTGGGCATCCTGGAGATAAACGGCCTCGTTACCTGTCGCCACCCGTTCCCCCTGGGTTACGCGCACATTGCCCCTGGCCTCGATACGATCGAGATCACTGTTTTTCCGGATATCCGCAGCATCCCCTTTTTCACCGCTCTCTGCTTTCTTCTTATAAAACAGGGTAATCGTTTCGGACCGGATCGTCCGGTCGCCCTGGACGGCGATGGCGTTACCGTCAAAGACCACCATGCCCTTATCGTTGTAGGCGTCCATCCGATCGGAGGTGATCTGAATGGGTGTGTTCCGGTCAACGAGATTCTTCTTGGGATTGATTTCTTTACCGGACACGCCGCTTAAAGGACTCAGCATCCAGCAGCAAAAGAGCAGGACGCATATGATATGTCGGTTTAATCGCACATTTACCTCCCGAGTTTCTCCATTACTTGATCTTTTTTCCGGAATCGGACCGTGGCGAAATCGTGGCCTTGACCTGGGACAGCAGCGTCAACTGTTTCTTGTCCACCAGGAGATTTAACCCCACGCCTTTTACCTCGATGTTCTTATTCACCATGGTCACCGGCGATGCCGTATGGATTTTCTTCTCTGCTTCCGTGTAAAAAAGCCGTTCCGTGGTCACCAACCCACCGTCGTCTGACCTGACAGCCACATGGCCTGCCATAGAAATATTCTTTTTCTCCGTATCAAAGGTCCCCTCATCGGCTGTAATCGTGTAGATCTTACCGCTTGGCATGATCAGCTTCACATGAACGGCGTCGAAAACGGCCATATTGTCCTTTTTCTGATATGTAACCGTTTTCGCCCGGATTTCATACTTGACATCGCCCCGCCCGACTTCCGTAAGGAGCACATCCTTGGCCTGAAGGTCAACCTTCTCCGGTAGTATTTTCAGCGGCGCAGGGGCCTTCTTTTCCGCCTCCCGCGATCCGGAGTAGATCATCCATCCCAACGCAGCCAGAAGAACGGCCATTGCGACGGTAATTTTTACCCAACGCGGCTTTCCCATCAGCAATCCGAACATCTTTCGCCAGGCGGAAAGGACAAGCGCCGGATGTAAAATATTAAAGGACTGGGAACCATGCTTTTCGCCCTCATATCTTTTTTCCCCAAGCCGCCCGGACACTCAGGCCCGGACTTTGCATTATCGTCCCCATGTTTTGCTTATACCATCCGCCGGACAGACTGTAAAGGCATACTCCGCCAAATTTTCAAAGGGATTCGGGGAAATGATACCGTTCGGCGACTTCTTTCCATTTTCCCTGGGTCTTGAGGATAATTTTGCAGACATCCCGCACGGCGCCTGCACCACCCCGATACGGAGATACATAATCGACCATCGGCAGGACTTCTTCAGCCGCATCCGCCACAGTGGCGGAAAAAGCCACTCTTTTCATCAACGGAATGTCAACGATGTCGTCACCCATATAAGCCACTTCGGAGAAGGAAATCCCCTTTTTCCCCATAAACTCGCTAAAGTATTCGAGTTTATTAAGGATCTTCTGATGGATTTCCGTCACGCCCAAATCATTTGCCCGATGTTCCAAAACACGGGAACGGCGTCCCGTGAGAAACATGATTTTGTACCCGAAACGGATCATCATCTTCAACGCATGACCATCCCGGACATGAAAGTGCTTCGTTTCGCGTCCATCGTCATCCATGATGACACAACCGTCGGTCAGGACCCCGTCCACATCCAGCACCAGCCAGCGGACACCTTTGATCTTTTCTGCCAATTCACCACCTAACGTGTTATCCATGAAGGATTCTCCTCATTAAGACGTATTCTTTCCCCCCTCCGGTAAGGGGGCGCTACGGATTTTTCACAATTCTGTCAATCTCTTTCAATACCTTAAGCAAACCGGACAGTGTGTCCAAGCGCAGCGAGTTCGGCCCGTCACACAGGGCACGATCAGGCTCGGGATGCACTTCCAGGAAAAGGCCGTCGATGCCGACAGCAACTGCGGCCCGTGTCAGATAGGGAACCATGTCCCGCTGCCCTCCCGAGGACGTGCCTGCGCCACCGGGCAGTTGAACGCTGTGGGTCCCGTCGTAAATCACCGGATAACCCATGGCGCGCATGACCGGCAGGGATCGGAAATCGCTGACCAGATTGTTGTAGCCAAACGAGACGCCCCGTTCGGTCACAATAATCTTCCGATTTCCTGTCGATTCAGCCTTGGCAATCACATTGGCGATATCCCAGGGGGCGAGAAACTGCCCCTTCTTAATGTTGATCACCTTTGCCCGCCGGGCAACTTCGACAATGAAATCCGTCTGGCGGCAAAGAAATGCGGGCACCTGCATCACATCCAGCACTTGTGCCGCGTGTTCGATCTCTTCAAACCGGTGGACATCGGAGAGCACCGGAATTTGCAATTCGTCCCGAATTTCCTTCAAAATCCGCAACCCTTCCGTTAAGCCCGGACCACGGAAGGAACTCACGGACGTGCGGTTGGCCTTGTCATAGGACGCCTTGAAAATGAAGGGAATATCCAGTTCCCCCGTCAGATCCTTGAGGTAACGGGCGATGCCCCGGGTCCCCTGTTGATCCTCCACGACGCAGGGGCCGGCGATCAACACGAATCTTTCGTTTCCACCGATGGCCACCTGCTCATTGATGATAATCCTCTCCATGATCGCTATGACTCCTTTTTCATTTCTTGTTCGCGCTTTTCACGCAGCAGACGAATTTTCAACTGAGGAATCCGTTCACCGGCATCTTCATCAGCCGGATTTAATTGATAGGCCCGGGTATAAGACTTTAATGCCTCATCCAGCATGCCTTTCTTTTCATAGACGCCCCCCAGACGCGTATAGACATCACTTTCCTCGCTGTCATAGCGCAGAGACGTTTTATAACTTTCAATGGCCTTATCCAGTTCGCCCCTCAGTCCGTAGACATAGCCCAAATCGGCATAGACGCCGCTTTTCTTCCCCCCCAGCTTGAGCAGCCGCTGGTAGGTTTTGACCGCCTGATCGTACCGGCCCGTTTTGATGTAATAGTCCGCCAGCCGGTTCAGGGATTCCACCGACGGTTTCTGTCCTGCTGCCTTGCCATAGAGCGCTGCGGCCGCCTTCTCGTTTCCCATCTTTTCATACGTTACAGCCAGGTTATAAGCTACTTTCTCGTCCTTCACGCCCGCCTTGATCGCCTTTTCGTAGTATTTGGCGGAGGACCCCAACTGGTTTAACTCTCCGTAGGCATAACCCAGATTTGCGTATATTTTCCCTTTTGGGGCGGTCTTCCCGGCCAGCTTCTCGTAAAGACGGACAGCCTGGGCATAGCGTCCGTTACGAAATGCCAGGTCGGCCAACCGGAGCGTTGCATCGGCATCCCCGGGTTGCAGGTTCAGGACCTTTTCATAGACACCCATGGCTTCCTGATCCCGGTTGTTGTTTTCCAGAGATACCGCCAGATTGTAAAGAATAATCGGATCCTTGGGTTTCATGGCCGCTGCTTTCCGGTAATTAGCCAATTCCTCTTTCCACATCTTTTTTCCGCCATACGCCAGGGCCAAATTGGCGTAAACCGCGGCGCTCGGAGAACCCTTGCGGACCATGTCGTTCAGCAGACGAATCGCTTCATCATATTTGCCCTGCTTCAGGTACATCCGCGCCATACCTTCAAGCATGGGAACGGCATGGGAACCCTTTGCCGTTACGGCTCCGTACTGAGCAATGGCCTCTCTTTCCCGTCCCATTTTCTCGTAAATTCCGGCCAGACGGAGGCGGACCGCATCATCCTGGGGTTTGAGCTGAACCAGGGTCCGGCATGACGCAGCCGCCTTTCCCCACAGTCCGAGGCGGCTGTAGGCTAAAACGAGATCCTCCCAGAGGCCGGGGTTTTCCGGTTCGATTTTAACGGCCCGTTCTCCCGCCTTGACGGCCAGATCATTCCGTTCCGAAGCAAGGCAGGTTTTTATCAAAGCAGCCAGGGCTTTTACGTCGTCCGGCTTTTGCGCCAGGACACCCTGGTATTCGGCAATCGCCTCCGAAAACATCCCTGCATGACGGTAAATCTCCCCCAGCGTTCTCCGGAGAACCAGATCCTGGGGATTGGCCGCCACCGCCCGTTTGAGATACGCGATGCGTTTATTCCGGTTATCGGAAGCCTTGGCGTACCGCAGCCAGTCCTGAGGCATGATTCGGATTCGAATCGGCATCGTCGCCAGGAGCTTCCCGCCGTAGGCAACCCGGATTTGCCCCGGCGTATACCCCCGCTTCATGGTCTCGTCCGTTATATGGGCTGCAGATCGATCCACCAGATCGATACCCCGTAACAGCACCCGGTAATCATCCTGGCCGCCCGTACCCACCACGTCAACGGCAAACCCTTCACCGGAGAGGACATCGGAAGCCACATCCTTGATCACAAACTCATCCCGGGAGGTGACATCGAAGGGTTCCGTGTCGGAGATCAGGAGGTCCTGACCGTTTTTCTCGGCTACGAGGGCGTAAACTTGCGGTGTCCGATCCAGCATACGGTAGGCCAGGGCCCCCTGAATACGCTTCATGATGAACGACACCCCGGCGGCTTTACCCGGAGCAACGTAGGGAAGGATGATGAATCCGGCAAGGACGGTGAGGACAACGCCCGCCGCAATCCAAACCCGATTATGTTTACTTTGTCCGGTCACCTTGACTCCATATTACTTTCTTAACCCCGGGGATGGCACTTCTTATGAATACTTTTTAACCGTTCGCCGGAGATGTGCGTATAAATCTGGGTTGTCGAAATGTCGGCATGGCCAAGCATCACCTGAACGGAACGGAGATCGGCCCCTCCCTCCAGCAGATGTGATGCAAAGGAATGGCGAAAGGTATGAGGGTGCACCTTTTTCCCCAGCCCCGCCCGCTGGGTATAAAAATGGATAATCTTCCAGAACCCCTGGCGGGTCATCCTCTCACCCCGGCGGTTTAAAAACAGCACCTCATTCATCTTCCCCTTGAGCAGAAGAGGCCGCACCTGATCCACATACAACTTTACCGCATCGTAAGCGACCTGGCCGATGGGAACAATCCGTTCCTTATCCCCCTTGCCGAAGGCGATCAGGTAACCCACCTGCCAGTTGACGTGGCCCATATCGAGGGCAATCAGTTCCGATACCCGGAGTCCCGTCGCATAAAGCAACTCCAGCATGGCCGTATCACGAATCCCCGCCGGGGTTTCCCGCCCTGGTTCGTTCAGGAGAGTTGCCATTTCCTCCCGGCTTAATGTATCGGGCAGGTGCATCCAGCCCTTGGCCAGTTCAATATTGGCAACCGGATTGGCATGCGTCAGTTTTTCCTGCATCAGATATTTATGAAAACCCCGAATCGCAATCAGGTTGCGGTTCATGGAAACGGTTGCAAGCCCCCCCTTTTTCGTTTGCTCCAGAAAGGCGACCAACGACTCGGGGGTCACATCCTCCCAGGACTTGATACCCCGGCGGACAATGAAATCGGCATACCGGCGCAGGTCCCGGCCATAGGCTTCCAGGGTATTACGCGAAAGGCCCTTTTCTACGGTCAGATAATTCAAGTAGGCATCCAGAACACTGTCAATCATGATTCCCGTTGCCGGATTCTCCTTTCCTTCACCAGGCAAGCCGCGTTTTCACCCCCCTGTCATGAAGAAAATTTTTGATTTCCCGAATCGTATAGGCCCGGTAGTGCACCATGGATGCAATTAATGCCGCATCGGCATGTCCCCGGGTCAGGACATCATAGAGGTGCTCCGGTTTGCCCGCACCGCCCGAGGCGATGACAGGAATGGACACATTCGTCGAAATCAGAGAGGTCAAGTCGATTTCATAACCGTCCTGGGTCCCGTCGGCGTCAATGGAATTCAGGCAGATTTCCCCCGCCCCCAGCCGCTCGGCCTCTTTCGCCCACCACAGGGCATCGAGTCCCGTGTAAACCCGGCCGCCATGGATGACGATTTCGTAGCCCGAGGGAATCTCTCGTGTCCGGGCCACCCCCTTCACATCCATGCCCAGAACGACGCACTGGCTGCCGAAAGCCTTGGCCCCTTCACGGATGATGTCGGGATTCTTCACGGCGCCCGAATTGACGCTGACCTTTTCGGCGCCGGCCAGGATGACCTGACGCATCTCCTCAAGGGTTTGAATACCGCCGCCGACGGAAAAGGGAATAAAGATCGTCTCCGCCACCCGCCGGACGACATCGATCATGATGGCCCGGCCGTCGGCGGACGCCGTAATGTCGTAAAAAACGATCTCGTCGGCCCCCTGCTCGTAGTATTGCCTCGCCGCCTCGACAGGGTCGCCGATATCGACGTTCCCCTGGAACTTGACACCCTTGGTCAACTGGCCCGCGCGTACATCCAGACAGGGAATGATCCGTTTACTCAGCATAGGTGCCATCCCAGGTGCAGAAATTTTCCAGGATCTTCAACCCGGGCGTCCCGCTTTTCTCCGGATGAAACTGGACGGCCACCAGGTTCCGAACGGCCACGGCCGAACAGAAGGTCAGGCCGTACCCCGTCCGGCCGATGACATGACCGGCCTCCGCGGGGGCGGGATAATAGGTATGGACAAAGTAGAACTCGGCTTCCCTGGATAAATCAGTAAAGACAGGGTGTTTCCTGGAAAAGGCAACACCATTCCAGCCCATATGGGGGATTTTCAGCGTCCTGCCCTCATCCTCGATATCCGGGGGAAAGCGCTTCACCTGACCGGGAATCAGTCCCAGGCAGGGGGTTTGATTTTCCTCGCTGTAATCGAAGATGACCTGGGTGCCGAGACAAATCCCCAGGAGGGGTTTCCCGGAAGCGAACCAGCCCTTCAGCCATCGGTCCAGGCCCCGGCTCCGCAGGTTTTCCATGGCGTCGCCGGCGGCGCCGACCCCGGGGAAAATTACATGACTCGCCCGATTCAGCATTTCCGGGTCATCCGTCACCCGGCAGGGTTTCCCGATATATTCGAGGGCGCGGGCCACACTGGTCAAGTTCCCCGCACCGTAATCCACAACGGCAATCATCCGTATTGAGAACCTTTCATGACACCACTGATGATCAGCAGTGTTTTATCATTATCTGCGAAAACTTAGTTCCTTCTTACATCAATTGGCCCATCTTGTGCAATAAAGAACCTTGCTCGTCCTGCACTCCCCCCTCACTTCTGTCTTCTGTCTCCTGTCTTCCCTGTTTACAATCCGCCTGCTGCTGTGATAGGTGCGGGTTAAGAATCTGACTTTCCGGGAGGCTAAGATATGCTGCACACAGAAACCAGTCTGCTGATTGTGATCGACATTCAGGGCAACCTGGCCCGTGCCGCCGCAGACAGGGAACTCCTCTTTGAAAGCGCCCGCAAGCTGATCCAGGGGGCCAAGGTCTTTTCACTCCCCATCATCGTCACCGAACAGATTCCGGAAAAACTGGGGCCGACAATTCCAGAAGTCGCCGAATTGCTTGAGGGCATCACCCGCGTCCCCAAAGAGACGTTCAGTTGCTGCGACAACGCCGCTTTCATGGAAGCCTTCAACAAGGCAAACCGGAAACAGATTCTTCTGTGCGGCATCGAATCCCACATCTGCGTTTACCAGACGGCGATGGACCTGCTCAATATGGCGTGTGAAGTGCACATTGTTGCCGATGCGGTCTCCTCACGTACCGCCAAAAATCGGGAGATCGGTATCAGCAAAATGGTCAGTGCCGGGGCCCACCTGACCAGCACGGAAACAGTCCTTTTTGAACTCCTGAAAACAGCCGGAAGCGACAAGTTCAAAGATATCTTCAGGATCGTCAAGTAAAGTCCTTTCAATTCCACAAAAGAACGCCAACAGATTTAAATCTTTTCCAGACTGTGATACAGTGAAACCGCGTTGAAGACTTCTTATCTGGAGGAGCTGTGGAACACAAGCATGTAAAACCCGTTTTCTGCTGTCTTTTATTCATCCTGGTTGCGATGTCAACCGGATGTGCAAACCGGCAGGAGGTGCAGCGGGTCCAGGATAAAATGACCCTCCATATCCTGTTCGAATACAACAAGTTCGTCATCAGCGACAAATCCCAGACCGAGCTGAAGGATGCCATCGATTTCGTTAAAAAATACCCCGGTTCCCGGATTGAAATCGCAGGCCACACGGACAACCGGGGCGCACAGAAGTATAACCAGACGCTTTCGGAAAAGCGGGCGGAGGCGGTGCGGGAATATCTGATCAAAGAGGGAGGCGTCGATCCGA
>CAZTYA010000022.1:0-12113 GCA_964617255.1 uncultured Syntrophales bacterium | reverse complement strand
TGAATCAGGCGCTACCCAAAGGGACTCCAGTCGATCCCGCGTCAGATTATCTGATTCGTTTTTATGAGGTTCTGAACGATCATTTTGGCAATCTCCACTGGTGGCCGGGGGATTCAACCCTGGAAATTCTGATCGGCGCGGTCTTGACCCAAAACACAGCCTGGCGGAATGTCGAGCAGGCAATCCATAATCTGAAGCAGAAAAACCTCATCCGTCTTGATGGCATTCTCAATACCGATCGGGCGGTATTGGAGGCGTTGCTGCGACCGGCAGGTTTTTTTCGGGTTAAGACCAAGCGGCTGAGAAATTTACTTCAATTTGTTGCCGACGAGTATGACGGTGATTTAGACCGGATGTTTGAGGAGGAAATCTGGTCTTTGCGGGAGAAGCTGCTGTCAATCCACGGCATCGGCGAGGAAACTGCAGATTGTATTCTTCTGTACGGAGGATTAAAATCCGTCTTTGTGGTCGACGCTTATACCCGGAGAATGCTGGAACGACATAGACTTATCGGGCCGAGGACAACCTATAGCGAAATCCAGGACCTGTTCATGGAACGGCTTCCCCATGAACAACCCCTGTTCGGGCAATATCACGCGCTGCTGGTTGAAGCGGGGAAGCGATTTTGCAGGCAGGTGCCGCGTTGCGGGGCATGCCCCCTGGGAAAGTTCCTGGTGGAGGCGGTAACGCTGCCGATGACAGGAAAAACAGAAACGGAGAAAAAGCATGTTGCTTGAAATCAAGAACCTAACGGTTGAGGTGGCGGAGCGGGTTGTGCTGAAGGATATCAACATCGCCATCGATTATGGCGAGACCCATATCCTGTTCGGGAAAAACGGAAGCGGCAAAACATCGCTGCTCATGACCATCATGGGTTTTTCCGGGTACAAAGTTACGTCAGGCTCCATTCATTTCAAGGGAGAAGACATTACATTCCTGCCCATCCACGAGAGAGCGAAACGGGGCATCGGCATGTCCTTCCAGCGCCCGCCGACCATTCGCGGACTCAAAACGCACGATCTTATTAGGACGTTCGGGCGGAATGACTTTGAAGTGGATCGGATTGTTGATAACCTTGGTTTTTCATCTTTTATGGATCGCGACATCAATCTCGGATTCTCCGGCGGGGAAATCAAGAAATCAGAGCTGGTGCAGCTGTCGCTTCAGAATCCGGATTTGATTCTCCTGGATGAACCCGAATCGGGTGTCGATCTGGAAAACATCAAGATCATCGGAAAAGGCATCAAAAGACTGTTGCAGAAGAATCTCCATCGGCAGCGGACAAAATCGGGGCTGGTCATTACCCATACGGGATTGATTTTGAATTATCTGGAGGCGGATAACGGTTACCTGCTGCTGGACGGGATTATCCGGTGCGAAGGCAATCCGCGGGAAATGTTCGAATCCATACAATGCACAGGATATGAGGAGTGTGCAAAATGCCAGAGATAAAAAGTAAGGCGGAGGCTGCGCGGAGCAAGCAGGCGCCATATGGCGAAGATATTGATTTGACGGCCTATGAGCGAAGCGTTTCTGTATATGGTGATGATCCGAATCTGGAAAGACTGTCGGAAGAAGAGAAAAGCCATGTGTTGGAAGTCGGTATTGACGTAGCCAAAGCCGATCGTACGGGCAGTTTCTTTTTAAAGGGTCATTCACCGGTACAATGTACCGTCGGCCAGGACGGTGTAGAATTGCTGCCCATTGCGGAAGCGCTGAAAAAATACGACGGCCTTGAAAAATACTGGTGGCAGGCCGTTGATGTCGGGTCGGATAAATATACAGCACAGGCGGAAATTGCCCTGCACAGCGGTTATTTTCTGCGGCTCAAGGCTGGCACAAAGGCTTGTTTTCCCATTCAGGCATGTCTTTACTTAAGCGAGGAAGGGATCAGCCAGAATCTCCATAACCTCGTGATTGCCGAAGAAGGGGCAGAGGTTCACATCATTACGGGTTGCACAACAGCGCCCCATTTGAAAAAAGGACTTCATATCGGCGTGACTGAAGTATACGTCGAAAAGGGGGCAACGGTTACAGCCACGATGCTCCATAACTGGGGGGAAGACGTTGTGGTGCGGCCCCGTACGGCCGTATGGGTAGAGGAAGGCGGCACGTACATGTCCAACTATGTGTGTCTCAAACCGGCCAAGTCCGTGCAGATGTATCCTTCGGTCCGGCTTAAAGGCGAGAACGCCGTTGCCCGCCTGAACACGATTCTCGTTGCCAGCAAGGGATCGGTGCTGGATGTGGGGGGCAAGGTATCTCTGGAAGCAAAGGGTGCCAAGGCGGAAATTATTTCCCGGACCATTACAACAGGAGGTAAGATCATTTCGCGCGGCATGCTGGTCGGGCAGGTTCAGGACATCAAGGCCCATCTCGAATGCAGTGGCCTCATCCTGTCCGATGAGGGACAGATACACGCCATTCCGGAGTTGGACGGCTGGGTGAGCGGTGTGGAGATGTCCCATGAAGCCGCCGTCGGAAAAATCTCTCAGGAGGAAATCGAGTATCTCATGGCCCGCGGATTAACGGAGCAGGAGGCGACGGCCATCATCGTGCGGGGTTTTCTGAATGTGAAAATGGAGGGGCTTCCTGCGGAACTGCAGCAGGAGATCGAAAGGATGATCATGGAAAGCGAAGAATCGTTCCTCTAAGCATAGGTCATGGAATATTACGACTATTCAGGAATTATCCACTTTCATTCCGACTATTCCTTTGACGGCAGAACGGCCCTGCCGGAGATTATTGCCGCGGCAAAAGACAACGGTCTGGATTTTTTGATGCTGACGGATCACTCGACGCTGCAGGCCCGCAAGGACGGATATGAGGGATGGCATGGCAAGGTGCTTCTCATTGTCGGGCAGGAAGTCGCTCCGCGGTTCAATCATTTACTGGTCTTTGAAACCGGAACACCGATTACGGTGAACCAAGATGATGAGGAAATTTCTCCCCAATCCTATCTTGACCAGGTCAATGCGGAAGGAGGCATTTCCTTTATTGCCCACCCGGACCACGAGGGGAGCAAACCGTTTCACGTGAAACACTACCCTTGGAGGGACTGGAGCGTCGATGGCTACACGGGCCTCGGCATCTGGGATTTCATGACGGACTGGCAGAATTCTCTGACAGGAACCCTTCGAGCGTTCCTGAGTTACCTCGGGCCCGGTTTTTTTTTGCGGGGTCCTCAATCAGCAACGCTTAAAAGATGGGATGATCTGAATCGGTACCGACGGGTAGTCGGTATCGGCGAATGCGATAATCACGCGACGCAAAAACGTCTTTGGGGACTGACGCTTACCGTTTTCCCGTTCCGCAAGGCCTTTCGTTTCCTCCGGACCCACGTTCTCACCCGAACCCCCTTCACGGGGGACAAAGCCGGGGACAAGACTCTGCTGGTTGATGCCCTGAAAAACGGGCATGTGTATGTCGCCCAGGAGTCGTTTCGCTCGGCGAAGGGGTTCCGTCTGTCCGTGACGGAGAGAAATCGTCATGCGACCATGGGAGATATCTTTTCACTTGACCAAATATCCCAACTTAGCGTAAACATACCAGCTGAAGGTCATATTCGCGTCGTGAAAGACGGCGCTCTTTATCACGAGGACATCGGTCAATCGGTATCATGCTCTATCTCACGACCCGGTGCGTACCGGGTTGAAGTATTTGCAAAGAGTTACGGCAAGTACCGACCCTGGATCTTTTCAAACCCCGTTTATATAACACATTTATAAACATGATTAGGATGGCGTGGATTTTACTCCTGCGTCAGTGAGATAGTGTGTCCTTTTCCCATGTGCTTCTTCAACGCAGGTGCT
Organism: uncultured Syntrophales bacterium; assembly: GCA_964617255.1. Taxonomy (GTDB): domain Bacteria; phylum Desulfobacterota; class Syntrophia; order Syntrophales; family JAAYKM01; genus JAAYKM01. Next base: position 8,301 of record CAZTYA010000022.1, on the reverse strand, counting down.
TTAAATGAGTCGGGCCGGAAATGACACTCCTCTCCACCGTGCGACTGTGCGCGCTTTTGGAGACACATAATCGGGAAGGTTGAGTTAATTCAGTTAAGTTTTGGAAAGGAGGTTTTTATGGAAACAAAATCAGCAGGAGATGTTCAAAAAAAGAAAATTAGCATTCAGGATAACACATTCCGGGATGGCCATCAGTCCATTCACGCCACGCGGATGAAGACGGAAGATATGATTCCCATTGCAGAAAAGATGGATGAGGTTGGTTTCTGGGCGATGGAAGTCTGGGGTGGTGCGACATTTGATACCATGCACCGGTTTCTCGGTGAAGATCCCTGGGAGCGGCCCAAGGTCCTGAAAAAATATATCAAGAAGACGCCCTTTTCCATGCTGCTCCGGGGTCAGAATCTGGTGGGTTACCGGAATTACGCGGATGATGTGGTTCGGGCTTTCGTCGACAAGTCCTGTGAAGTCGGCATCGACATTTTCCGCGTCTTCGACGCCCTCAATGACGCCCGAAATTTCCAGACCTGTGTCGAGCGGATCAAGGCGAACGGCAAGCATTTTGAGGGTGCCATTTCCTACTCCCTGACCCAGCGGCGTATGGGTGGTGAAGTCTACAACCTGGATTACTACATCACCAAGGCTAAGGAACTGGTGAATCTCGGCGCCGATACAATCTGCATCAAAGATATGGCAGGCATTCTTTCTCCCTACGACGCCTTCGAGCTGTTTTCCACGCTGAAGAAGCATGTGGCGGTGCCCCTTCATCTGCATACTCACTACACCAGCGGCATGGCTTCCATGACATACATTAAGGCCATCGAAGCCGGCGTGGATATTGTCGATACGTGCCTTGCCCCCTTTGCCATGAGAACGTCCCAGCCGGCAGTCGAGCCGCTGGTGGCGACGCTGGAAGGGACACACTGGGACACGGGGCTTGACCTGGGGCTTCTGATGGATCTAGGTACCCATCTGGAAGAGATTGCGCCGAAATACAGCAATTTTCTGGCGACGAATACCCTGTCGGTCATTGACACCGGTGTGTTGGCCCACCAGATTCCCGGCGGCATGATTTCGAACCTGATCAGCCAGCTAAAGGACATGAAGGCGCTGCACCGGCTTAACGAAGTGTATGCCGAAGTTCCGGTTACAAGAAAAGAGCTGGGAACGGTGCCCCTTGTCACACCAACCTCCCAGATCATCGGTTCCCAGGCGGTTATGAATGTCATGTTCGGGAAATATAAGATGGTCACCAACCAGATCAAGGATCTGGCGTTTGGACTTTATGGCCGAACCCCCACCCAGATCGATCCGGAAATTCAGGAGAAGGTGCTCAAGGGTTACCCGCGGGGAACAACCCCCATCACGGTAAGGCCGGCGGATGTGCTGGAACCGGAACTCGAAGAGGCGAAAAAGGCCATCGGCGATCTGGCACAGACGGAAGAAGACCTGCTGACCTATGCACTTTATCCCCAGACGGGTGAAGAGTACCTGAGAATCAAGTACAACCGGCCGAAAGAGGCCTAAGAAGTCCGTAGCGGGGCTAGCTGCCCCGGTGACGGTTTACGAACGGACCTGCATTTCCCTGATGAAGGGGGATGCAGGTTTTTTTGTTGGGGAATTTAACCGAGGCGCCAGGCTGTAATCTGGAATATGTCGTTGCAGCGGAGAACTTCCGGAGCAGTGTTATTCCCTGCGTAGACCGTACTTGATCATTTTCAACTGAAGTCCCTTCCGGCTGAATCCCAGTTGCTGGGCTGCGCGGGTCACATTCTGCCCGCATTCGTCGAGAACTTTCGCAATCAGCTGTTTTTCCATCTCTTCCGCGTGATCTTTGACCAAGGCTTTTAAGGGTCTGTCGGTGGAGATTTCCGTCGTCGGCGCAGGTGCCTCCAGGGCGTACTTGATTTCAGAGGGAATATCCTCCAGGCTGATTTGGTTGTCTTTGGAAATAAGAACCAGGCGTTCAATGATATTTTCCATTTCCCGGACATTACCGGGCCAACAGTACTGCTGGAACATCTCCCTGATCCGTGGATCGTCCTGGCGGACATGCCGCTCCAGCTTCTGATTGCACTTTTCCAGGAAATATTCCATCAGCGGCAGGATATCTTCCTGGCGTTCCCGCAGTGGCGGCAGATGAATGGGAAACACATTTAAACGGTAAAACAGATCCTCCCGAAAACGACCTTCCTTTACCTCCTGCAGCAAGGTCCGGTTCGTGGCGGCGATAATCCGCACATCGATTTTGATGGTCCGAACCCCCCCGACTCGTTCAAATTCCTGATTCTGCAAGACGTGCAGCAGCTTGACCTGCATATCCCGCGGCAGATCGCCGATTTCGTCCAGAAATAGCGTGCCCGTATGGGCCAGTTCGAAACGGCCCGGTTTGGTCACGACGGCGCCGGTAAAAGCCCCCTTTTCGTACCCGAAGAGTTCGCTTTCAACCAGGTGCTCCGTAATGGCCCCGCAGTTGATTTTGATGAATGGATTTTCCCGGCGCGGGCTGTTCCGATGTATCGCGTGCGCGATGAGTTCCTTCCCCGTTCCGGTTTCTCCCGTGATGAGAACCGCTGTTGTGGCCGGGGCGACCTGTCTGATGGTTTCGTAGATCTCCGTCATTTTTGGGCTGGAGCCCACAATGCCAAAGCGATCGATCTCGTCTTCATTCATCAGGACCTCATCCTGGTTGAACTCCCGGGTTCGGACAGCTTTGCGGATGACGTTGCGGAGGTCGTCTTGATCGAAAGGCTTTGTGATGTAGTCGAAGGCGCCTTTTTTCAGGGCGTCTACGGCGGTGTTCACCGTGCCATAGGCGGTGATGATGATGACCGGGATGGAGGGATATTCCTTTGCAACGCGCTCCAGCAATCCCATGCCGTCGAGCCGCGGCATCTTGAGATCCGTGACAATGGCCGAAATTTCATTGTTCTTCAGAACGCTTAGGGCGGCGAGACCGTCTTCGGCCAGGAAAACCTCATAGCCTTCCTTGGTCAGCATAGCCTTCAATACCAGCCGCATATTCAGCTCATCGTCGACTATCAGAATGCGATTCATGGGTTCGGTTCTATTATGTTAGCGGGTTGCTGTCAAGGTGAACCGTTTCAGTTTTGCGCGGCGCCCAGACGGATAAAAAAGATCGTGCCCTTGCCGGGGATGGATTTGACCCGGATATAACCGCCGTGATCCTTGATGATACGCTGACAGATGGAAAGCCCCAGACCGACGCCCCGTTCCTTGGTCGTGAAAAAGGGCTTGAAAATCTGTTTCAGATCTTTTTTGGCGATGCCCGGACCTGTGTCGCGGATATAAATGCCCACGGCGGTTTCTTCCTCATTTTCGATTCTGGACGTCCGGAATGAGAGAACGCCCTTGCCGCCCATGGCCTCCACGGCATTGTAGGCGATGTTCAGGATCACCTGAATGAGCTGCTCAGCGTCAGCCGGAATCGACGGCAAGTCCGGATGCAGGTCCGCTTCAAGAATCACATCGCCGGCCGCCTTATCGGCCTGGATAATCGAAATGATTTTTTGGATGATCCGGTTGATATCCTCGGGGCGGGGTTCAATATGATAGGGTTTCGCGTAGTTGAGAAACTGCGATACGACCCGGTTCAGCCGGTTTACCTCTTCAATGATGACGTTTAAAAGCTTCTTGTGTTCCTCGGACTCGGTGTCGCTGTTCAGGAACTGAGCCGCGCCTTTAATCGATCCCAAGGGGTTCCGGATTTCGTGGGCCAAAACGGGGGCCATTTCTTCCAGCAGGAGGGTCTTTTCCCGTTCCAGCTTTTCATCAAAAGCATAAAGAGATTGAAACACATCAGTGCTTTCAGGATAGAAGTAAGCAAAAATTCGCTTCACGATGATCTTCAGGGGTGTAACGGAAATGACGATTAAAAAGGAAGCGCTCAACACAAGAGTAAAGGGCAGGCGAATATTTTCTCCAAACAGGCCGAGAACAAAATAAAAAACAATGGTGGCGAAAGTTGTAAGAATAAAAATCATCAGTGACTTCGCCAGCAGTTCATACAGCCGGGTCAGGTGAGGGTAGGCAATGATCAGAAGGATAAAATAGATCAGGGCAGCGATGATAATATTGGAAAGTGCCGGCAGAGGCAGTCCGAAATAGGAGAAAAGATCGAACGTACAGAGCAAGACCGCCACGACGCAGGCGATGGCCAGGTACATCATCCTTGTCCTCTCCGCGCCGGGCCGCTTGCGATAAATGAACAGCAGAAGGGAAAGGAACGCGCCGCCGATGATCAGCAGGGGGTAAAGATAAGTCAGGAAATGAAAAGAGGGCCAGGCATGAACGGGTGAAAACAAGAGAACGGCCATGACCACACTGAACCCGGCCGTCAGGACGATGTCCCGTCGCCGTATGACCAGTTTGCTCCGGGTCAAGGTGCGCATAAACAGGAGAGCCAAAGGAGGCAAGGCCAGAAGCCCTCCATATTCCGGAATTTGCCAAAAGGGCTGATGCAGGGTTGCGAAGAAGAAAACCCCGGCGCGGTTAAAAAAAAGCGCCAGACAGAGCATGGCAAAGGCGCGCATGACGGCATCTTTATGCCGGGTGATGATGAGCGACACGGCGATGGTCAGGCTGACCGCAGCCAGAATGAATGTCTCCATGAGGGATCGTGCTCCGAATTGATTGATTCACACGGTTCGAACTGTTCTGAACGGAAAAAGAACCGTTTCCGTGCATTTCATTGACACGTGACCCGCCGCGTCATATATTGTAAAAAAAACATGCATGATAAACGTGCAAAAGACTTGATAAAGTTATGCCAGAGCGTCCGGACCAAGAATGGGAGCCCGGTCTGTTCGGAGACACGGAGGATCAAACCGAACTGCGGGAACCGAAACTGTACAGGGTTATTCTTCTCAATGACCATTACACAACCATGGATTTTGTCGTCGATGTCTTGGTAAAAGTGTTTCATAAACCGGCGGTGGAGGCAACAAAAATCATGTTGGATGTGCATCGGAGGGGGCGGGGCGTTTGCGGCATCTATACATATGATATTGCGGTGACCAAGGTCAACCGTGTGCAGACGATGGCGAAGATGCGGGAATTTCCCCTGCGCTGCACCATGGAGGAAGAATAGGATTAACTCATGAAAATCAGTGAAACATTGAATCAAATTATCATGGCCGCATATGCGGAAGCCAATATCAGGCACCATGAATATATCACGCCGGAGCATCTCCTGTACGCGGCGCTTTTCTTCGAGGAGGGCGTCGAGATCATCGAGAACTGCGGCGGTGATCCGCAGCATCTGAAGAGTCTCCTTGACCGTCACCTGCAGGAGACACAGGTTGCGGTCGGCGACCGGAAAGTGGTCCAGTCGGCCGGTTTTCAGAACATTCTGGAGCGCGCCGTATGGCATTCGACGTCTTCCCAGAAAGAAGTTCTGGAGTTAGGCGACGTCATGGTCTCCCTGTTTGACGAAAAGGAATCCTATGCCGCCTTCTATCTCCGCAAGGAAGGCATGACGAAACTCATTCTCCTCAATTACATCTCCCATGGTGTTTCGGTTTTTCCCATTGCGACAGCAGAAAATGAGCAGCGGGATGAGGGTGAGGGCGGCGACGAATCCGGGCATATGGATAGAGAGGCCGGAGAGAATCCGAGCAAGCTCCTTGCTTCTTTTACGACGGAGTTGACGGAGAAGGCCTCGAAGGGGGAACTTGATCCCGTGATCGGCCGCGAAGAGATCCTTGAGCGAACCCTGCAGGTTCTCTGCCGGCGTCTGAAAAACAATCCCATCCATGTAGGCGATCCCGGTGTCGGGAAAACGGCGATTACGGAAGGTCTGGCTCAACTGGTCGCACAGGGTAAAGTCCCTAAAAAGCTGATGGGTTCGAAGATCTACGCCCTCGATATGGGGGCCATGCTGGCCGGCACGCGCTATCGCGGCGATTTCGAGGAGCGGATGAAGCGGGTCCTTGCGGAACTGCAAAAGCAGAAGAAGGTCATTCTCTTCATCGACGAGATTCACAATATCGTCGGCGCCGGGGCGGTTTCCGGCGGTTCCATGGATGCGTCCAACATTCTGAAGCCCGCCCTGTCGGTGGGAAAACTCCGCTGCATCGGTTCGACGACGTACGACGAATACCGCAAGTATTTCGAAAAGGACGGCGCCCTGTCCCGGCGGTTCCAGAAAATCGAAATTCCCGAACCGACAGTCGGTCAAACCGGTGATATTCTGCACGGATTGCGCGACAAGTACGAAACCTATCATCATGTCGTCTACACCGAAGACGCCTTCCAGGCGGCGGCGGAACTTTCCAGCCGCTATATCAACGACCGTCGTTTGCCCGACAAGGCCATCGACGTCATCGACGAGGCGGGAGCCCTGGCATCCATGCGGCGCGGCAACGACGACGAGTTCTGTCTGATCAGCCGCGAGGAAATCGAAGCGGTGGTGGCAAAGATGGCGCGCATCCCGGAGAAAAATGTTTCTTCGTCTGATGTCGAAAAGCTCCTCAATCTGGAATCCGATCTCAAATCGCGTATCTTCGGACAGGATGAGGCCGTCGAAAAGGTCGTGGATGCGATCAAGCGGTCCCGAGCCGGTTTCCGCGAACCTCAGAAACCCATTGCGTCGCTTCTGTTTGTCGGGCCGACCGGCGTTGGAAAGACCGAACTGGCGAGACAACTCGCGGACCTGATGGGGATTCCCCTGCACCGCTACGATATGGGCGAGTATCAGGAGAAGCATTCCGTGGCCAAGCTGGTGGGAGCCCCTCCGGGTTATGTTGGTTATGAAGAAGGCGGCCTTTTGACGGAGGCGATCCGGAAAACGCCTTATGCGGTCCTGTTGCTTGACGAGATCGAAAAGGCCCATGAGGATATCTTCAATGCCCTGCTTCAGGTTATGGACTACGCAACCCTGACGGACAACACCGGCAAAAAGGCAGACTTCAGAAACGTCATTATTTTAATGACTTCCAATGCGGGCGCCCGGGAAATCGGGCGTCAAATTATCGGGTTCGAAGGAAAGCCCGTCGATCGCAAGGCCGTTTTTGATGCCGTGGAGCGAATATTCTCGCCTGAATTTCGGAACCGTCTGGATGGTGTGGTCAACTTCAACGGATTGACCGATACGGAAATCCTCCGGATCGTCAACAAGGCCATCGATGACTTCCGATGTCAGCTTGAGGAAAAGCTTGTCCGGCTCGATGTGACGGAAGCCTGTTCCGCATGGCTGGCGAAGAAAGGTTATTCCCATGAATTCGGCGCCCGGGAAATCGGACGCCTGATTCAGGACAAGATCAAGAAATTCTTCGTGGACGAGGTCCTCTTCGGCAAGCTGAAATCCGGCGGCTTGGCGGTGGCGGATATCGAAAACGACGATGTGGTGATCAGGGTTGTTGAATCCGGTAAGGCTGAACCAGTTTTGCCCGAAACCTTGAAAGAATTGGTGTAGTCCGGTGAAGAAAGCTGGGGAAATCGGTCTGTTTTGGATCATTGTTGCAGCATGGGTACTGCTTTTCAGCTGTAAGGGTACGCTCCAGAACTACGGGTCTTATATTCCCGACACGGACACAACCCGCCTGTTCGAGTCGGGGGAACCATCCCCGCTGTATAAGTACTACTACTCCGGCCCCGAATCGGGCCCGACGGCGATTCTGGGTGTGAAACAGGACTATATTCTGGAAGAACGCCTCTGGCAGAAAATCGACTCGAAATCCGGGGCATACGGAAAAATTCTGGAAGACATGAGAAACCGGACCCTGCGCCTGGGCCAATCCCTGAAGGGCTATATCCTGTACGGTCCCGATAAAGCCCCGCTGGGGATCTGGTATTCCGTTTTCGATGCCATGCCGAAGATCCATCTCATCGGCGAGAAGATCATTGAAGTAACCGGCCCGCCATCAGATCTGTACGAGCGGTATGAGGATAAGGATATGAATGTCCATTAAATTCCTTGTATTTAGTGGATGGAGGTCATAGTTTCATTTACCATACCTTATACCCAAATTCATAAGATCGTTTTTAACATACGAATGACTGTATCTTTTCTTCCCGTGACAGTGTGGTATTGGACCGCCGGGTAGCCGATGGCGATGACGCTGTAAACGGCTTCCTCTTGGGGGATTTCCAGAAAATGTTGAATAGCGGGTTCTCTTTTGATGGCCTCGACGGCAAAGCCGATCAGGCACGTCCCCAGCCCCAGGGCATGGGCCCCCAGGAGGATGTTCTGGGTGGCCAGAAGGGCGTCCTCCGCCGGGCAGGATGCGCCGGGGAGGGAGCTTACGACGATTCCAGAAGGGGCGCCGTGAAACACCCGGT
>CAZTYA010000021.1:2565-12388 GCA_964617255.1 uncultured Syntrophales bacterium | reverse complement strand
AGGAAATAACATTCAGCTGCCTGAGCGGGGTTTCCATGTATTCGGCAGCCTTCAGGGCGACATATTCGTGGGAATTGCCGTGAAAACCGAAGCGCTTGACGCCGCGCGCGAAGACCTCATAGGGAAGGCCGTAGATGGCTGCCTCGTCCGGTATGGTGCGGTGATAAGCCGTATCGAAAACGGCGACATGGGGCACATCGGGAAAGATCTTCCGGCACGCTTCGATGCCGGCCAGCATGGGCGGATGATGAAGCGGCATGAGGGGAATAAGACGCCGGATTTCATTGATTACGGCCTGGTCGATCACCACGGGGCTGCGGTAAAGCGAACCGCCATGGGTGATGCGATGGGCCACGGCATCAATATCCGCAAGACTTCGAATCGGAATCCCCTCCGTATCGGCAATGGCCTCAATGATCATTCCCAGCGCCGTGAGGTGGTCCGCGGCTTCGATATCCCGGCTCGCTTCCGTCTTTCCATAGCGGAACGCGTGCTTCGTCCCGTCCATACCGATGCGCGACACGGCGCCGCTCATCAGAGAAGCCTCATTGTGTAGGTCAAAAAGCTCATACTTGAGAGACGAGCTGCCACTGTTGATGACCAGGACTTTCATGTTCCCTCCTTTTGTATGTGCCCAATTAGAACTCGCTTTTTAGAATACGACTGTAAATTTGGAACGCTTCGATGTCAAAGAAAAAAATGAGAGCTTGCCGTTTGGGATTTGCGGCAGACGGATAATCAGGGGTGTATAACATTCGACCGCAGGGAGAAATCTTCTCCGCCCCTTCAAGGGGAGGCCTGGGGATGGGGTTGCACTGTATTCCAGGTAAGGGCAGCGCAATCCGGAATCCATTCCCTGGATGGAACGCACTGCAAATAGGTCCCGGATCAAGAGACTGTGTCGTAATGGCATTCTGAGGCGCCAGCCGAAGAATCTTGTTCTTTCAACATAACGTAATAATGAGATTCTTCACTTCGTTCAGAATGACCACAAACGCAAATTAGGTATCATGACACAGTCTCGCAGGCCGGAATCCAGTCCTTTTGCAGTGCCGGAAAATGGGATTTATATCACCATGATGTTCTGGATTGAATGACAGATTAATCCGCCAAATTCAGTCTCATAACCCCGGAATTCTCGCTCTCTCGAACTGCTTACAAAAGCTTATCAGACAATGAATTATGAAAAATGGGAGCTGTTCCTGATTTCCCCACAGGACGAGAGAGGATGAAATTCGTCTCCTGATGTCCACTGAAGATGGCTCTCCGGCATATTTCTCATCATTTCCTTGAAGACATCCACACATTCCGGACAGAGTTGCGTGCCGCGTACCTCTTCGATAATGCTAATAGCTTTGTCCCGGTCCATCCCCCGTCGGTAGGGTCGATCACTGACCAGGGCATGGTAGGTATCGGCAACGGCGGTCATTCTGGCCCAAAGAACGATCTGTGTTCCCTTCAGCCCGTCGGGATAGCCTTTCCCGTCATAACGCTCATGGTGATGGAGGATTACGGGAAGCAGAGGTTTAATACTGGGAATGGAACCCAGGATGGATGCCCCGATTACTGGATGTTGCTTGATTACGGCAAACTCTTCTTCAGTGAGGCGACCGGGTTTCAATAGAATGCTGTCCGGTACGCCGATCTTTCCCAGATCATGAAGCCGGCCGGCAATGCCCAAGGAATCCATTTCCTCCTGACAGGCATTCATGCTGCGGGCCATCTCAGCCACCAACCTGGCCACTTCTTCCGAGTGACCCCGGGTGTAAAGATCGCGGGCTTCAAGGGCTGCAATAAGACTCGTGATGCTTGCCAGCATCATCCTTTGTTCGGTATCGAGGCGCTCTCTTTCTTTGAGTAAGATAAGAAAATGGTCGGAGAGCAGTTTTTCTATGGTGATGACAAGCTGATCAAGGTTGAAGGGCTTTACCAAATAACCTGCCGCACCCCACTGAATGATCCGGCGCATCGTGGCCCTGTCGCTGATGGTGCTCATGATGACAAAAGGTATCGCTGCCAGGTCAGGATCGTCGTGGAGCTTTCTGCAGAGATCGATCCCGTTCATTTCAGGCATCTCGATATCGCTTAAAATCAGGTCCGGCCGAGCCCGTTTAAGAAGTTTTACGGCCTCTTTCCCATTCTCGGCGGTGCTGACCTGAAATCCTGCTTCTTCAAGGCCTTTTTTTACCATGGAGCGTATCGTCGGTGAATCCTCTACCACCAGAATCGTGTGTGTATGATGAAACCTCGACTCTTCGAGCACCTTTTCAATCGTGCGGGAAAGTTGACTCTGAGCATCTTCTTTCGATATGTACGCGGCCGCTCCGAACTTGAAACCCCGGTCAATGTCATCGTCGGTGTTCAAAGAACTCAAAATAATAACCGGGATGCCTTTTGTTTTCGGGTTGCCTTTCAGTAACTCACACAATCCGAAACCATCCAAATGAGGCATTTCCACATCGGAGATGATCAGGTCAAAAGGACTGGAAAGCGCCGCCTTCAAGCCCTGTTCACCATCTTCTGCCAGCGACACGCGCGCGCCGCACTGTTTAAGCTGCTGCGACAAGACCTTGCGGATAATCGCACTGTCATCCACGACGAGAATGTTGGGATGGTTTTTTAAGATGGCTTCTATTTTCTTATCCCCCCGCCTTATTCTAAAGCGATCTCTCCCGGCGATCCTATTCACCCGATAGAGGTTAGGCTCCGAAAATTGGACGCTCCCGAGAACAATAAAAAAACTCAGAGGCTATATGTTATTTCGGCATATTGGACCATTTACTTGAATTGAAAAGATTGCTGGTGTTTGAATTTATCAGATCTGATTATAAGCGGTAAGTCACCGGCGGCTTGCAGGAAGGTCAAAGGAAATCTCCGTTTTCCCTCCCGCCCCTTCAAGGGCAGGGGCAAAGTTAAAAGCATAAGATTTTTCGCCTGGCGGCTTAGAATGACCTCTGGGTTTGCGACACCGCTTCTGCACCGGCATGACAAGGGAAATTAAAAGCAAGATTTCTCGCTGCGCTCGAAATGACAAAGAGGGCGGTTGATGTGCGCTAGGGAAGCGGTTGAAATGACATGGAGTGAGCGGTCCAATTGACCTGGGGTAGGTTGTGGAAATGACCGAGGGACTGCTCAGAGAAATGACAAATTAAGAAGGGTAAAACGCCCCCCACCGTCAGAACAAAATTTGCACATCACTCAATTGACACAAAAGCCACTGAAAAAAGTTTTGTCTTGTGTTAAGGACAGTGCAGGTGAGGAGAATTCACCAGATTTTCACATTCGTTCGAAATGATAACAAGGTAAAGCGATGGGCCATGCCCATCATAATATTGCGATATAAGGGGTATTTCCTTTGAAAACCGTTGTCGCCATCGTCGGCCGGCCGAACGTCGGCAAGTCGACCCTATTTAACCGCCTGTACGGGAGGAGCCGGGCCATCGTCATCGACGAGCCGGGCGCCACCCGGGACAGGAACTACGCCGTCTGCACCTGGCAGGACAAGTCCTATACCCTGATCGATACCGGGGGCTTCGAACCGGCGACGACGGAGAAGATCCTCCGCCAGATGCGGGAACAGACCCAGCTCGCCATTGAAGAGGCGGACATTATTCTTTTCCTGATGGACGTCAAGCAGGGGCTGACGCCGTCGGATAAGGAAATCGCCCGCATTCTCCGGGAAACGCAAAAACCGGTTTTTTATGTGATCAACAAGGTGGACGGACCGCGCCACGAAAACCTGGCCTATGAATTCCACGAACTCGGCATTGACCAGATCTACACCATCTCGGCCCAGCACGGCGTCGGCGTCGGCGATCTCATGGATGACCTGGCCGTGTATCTTCCCGAAACCGCCGCGCCCTCGGAGGAACAGAACGAACGCATCAAGATCGCCGTCATCGGGAAACCCAACGTTGGAAAATCCTCCCTGGTTAACAAAATCCTGGGTTTCGAGCGGACCATCGTCAACGACATCCCCGGCACCACCCGCGACGCCATCGACACGCCCTTTACCGTAAACGGAAAGCCTTACACCTTGATCGACACGGCGGGCATCCGCAGAAAGAGCCGGGTCAGCCTCACCCTGGAAAAATACAGCGTGATTCAGGCCATGAAGACCCTGGACCGGTGCGACATTGCCCTCCACCTGATCGACGCCCAGGAAGGAATCACGGAGCAGGACGCGAAAATCGCCGGTCTGGCCCTGGAGCGGGGGGTGGCGACGATCCTGCTCATCAACAAATGGGACCTTGTGGAAAAGGACAACAGCACCGTCGGGCAATATGTGAAGGACATCAAGGATCAGCTCAAGTTCCTCGATTTCGCCCCCATTCTGTTCGTTTCCGCCGTAACGGGGCAGCGGCTGCATCGGATTTTCGAGACCGTCGACCAGGTCTCCGCGGAAGCCACGAAGCGGGTCAACACAGGGGAATTAAACCGGGCCATGCGCAATTTCCTCGAAAAAAATCCGCCGCCCCAGGCCCATCTGAAGGCCAATCCGCTCCACTACGTCACCCAGGTGGCCGTGAAACCCCCGACGTTTATCTTTTTCGTCAGCAATCCCTCGGATATTCATTTCTCCCATGAGCGCTATCTGGCCAACCGCCTGCGGGAGAGCTTCGGTTTCGAGCACGTCCCGATCCGGGTTTTCTTCCGGAGAAAGAAGAAGGACAAGGGGAAGGATAAATAGGTTTCGGGTAAGAAGCACGGGACAAAAGGAAAGTGTCATGCCGGGCTCCGACCCGGTATCCATTCGCAGGGAGCCCCATCATGGAAAAAGCCCCGCCGGGAAGTATTCCGTCCAGCGGGGCTTGGCGTATCTGTTAATAAACCGAATTTTTACGGTTTCTTGGGTGCTTCAGGCGCCTTGGGCGTCTCCGTTTTGGGCGCAGGCGCTGCAGGCGTCTGCGGAGCCTTCTCGGCCTTCGCCGCATCTTCCGCCAGCATCACCTCGATCAGGGGGATATTGGAACCACGCACGGCTTTGCCGTTGATGAAATAAACCGGCGTGCCGCTCATGCCGATTTTCGCTCCCAGTTCCTTGTAGGTTTTCATGAGCGCTTCGACCGCCGGGTCCTGGCAGATGCTCAGGGTGGCGCCCTCGTCAAATTTTCCCGCCATCACTTCCTCGAACATCTTCGCCCGATCCTTGGCACAGAGAATATGGCGAACCTTCTGCTCCGATTCGGGAGATAGAGGCCAGAACAGGATATAGCGGGTCACGTCGCTCCTTCCGGCAAAATACTTGGCGCCGGTACGGCAATAGGGGCAGTTGGGATCCGTAATTTCAACGACGGTGTGTTTTCCCGTGCCGACCTTTATACCCATATCGAGGGGAATTTCCTTGTAATGACGAGACAGAAGCGTGCCCTTGACCTCCTCGGTCATGTTGACGCCGCCTTTGGCGATCATTTCACCCGTGATCAGGACGCCGTTTTCCGGCAAGTAATAGACGACTTCCTGACCGGCGTAGATGACAGCGAAAACCCCCTTAATCGGCGTCGGTTGGATGCTGTCGAAGAGAAAATTCGGGAAATCCTTCTTCAGGGTTTCTTCCGTTGTTTCGGCCCAGAGGTTCGAGGCGACAAACCCCCAGAGAAAAAGAAACGTGCAGGCAACTGTTACGGCAACCTTGATCGATTTATGCATGGTATCTCTCCTGTTTTGAAAATCGCGTTGCGCTCTATGTTCCAAGTCGTATACAATCCCCCCGACAGGGTGTCAAGGTCGAAGGTCCGGGCGGGTATCATTTCACACAGGGAGTTTCCTTTCATGCCGGCATGTCTTACCGCGGTTTTGCCATGATCGTCCCCATTTTTCTCATGAATCGGGGCTGCCCCCACCGCTGCATTTATTGCAACACACGCCTTATCGCGGGAAAAGCCGAGGAGCCCTTAAACGAAGACCACCTGCGCCGAACCGTCACCTCCTATACAGGCCAGGGAAAGCGCAAAGGCGAGTCCGTGGAACTTGCATTTTACGGCGGCAACTTCACAGGCATGGCCGAGAGGGAACAGATCCGTCTTCTGGAACTGACCGACGCCCTGATGTGCGACGGCCTCATCCGGCAGGTGAGAATTGCGACCCGGCCGGATGACCTTTCCGACCACACCTTTGATCTGCTCGCACGCCATCATGTCGGCACCGTCGAAATCGGCGCCCAGTCGTTGGCGGATGACGTCCTGGCCCTGGCACGGCGGGGCCACACGGCGGAGGATGTCGCCCAGGCGGTCCGACGAACGCGGGAACGGGGCTTTACCGTGGGCCTCCACCTGATGGCGGGCCTGCCCGGCGATACGGAGGATAAGTTTTCGGAAACATTAAAGAAAGTCATCGCTTTACGGCCGGATATGATCCGCCTGCACCCGACCCTGGTGTTCCCGGAAACCGAATTGGCCACCATGTATCAGGCGGGGGAATACGCCCCCCTGACCCTGGACAACGCCATTTCCCTTTGCAAAAAAGCCCTGGTGCAATTTGAAAAGGCCGGGATTCCCCTGATCCGATTGGGCCTCCAGGAGACGGAGTTGATGAAGGCGCCCGGCGGCATCCTGGCCGGTCCTTTCCATCCCGCCTTCCGTTCCCTGGTGGAGGCGTCGCTCTTTTTGGATATGGCGACGCAGCTTTTACTAGAAGAAAATATCGCCTTAACCCGGGTTTCCTTCTCCGTGTCTCCCCGGGACGTCTCTTCCTTCCGGGGCGAAAGAAACGGCAATATGTCCGCCCTGAGGATACGTTTCAATCTGACCGACATCACGGTTCAATCCGATCCCGCCCTGGAGCGGGGCGCTCTCGTCCTGTCCACACAGGGCCGCAAAACGTTGCGGCTCCGGCGGACCGAACAATTCTAAGCGCCGGTGGTTGCGTTCGCCGGGTTTACATGCTATGTGGTCATGAAACAGGTTTTACTGATGCCATAAGGAGTTGTCGCGTGTATAAATCGGGTTTCATCGCCATCATCGGACGGCCGAACGTCGGGAAATCGACCTTGATGAACCACGTCATCGGGGAGAAGATCGCCATCACGACGCCGAAACCGCAGACCACCCGCAACCGCATCATGGGCATCTACAACCGCGACGACGGCCAGTTCATTTTTATCGACACGCCGGGCATTCACGAGGCGTTCACGCCCCTGAACAAACTCATGGTGGATACGGCGGTCCACGCTTTCGGCAGCACGGACCTCCTGCTGCTGCTCATCGAAGCCGACAAGGGCATCCAGCGGGGCGACCGCCAGTTGATCGAATCCCTGAAAGGCAACCCGCTTCCCGTTATTCTGGGGATCAACAAGATCGACCTGATCAAGAAAGACCTGCTCTTACCCTTGATCGACACGCTGCAGAGTCTTTATCCGTTTGAAGCAATCATCCCCCTGTCGGCCGTTGACGGCCAGGGGGTGGATATCCTTTTGAACGAAATCTGGAAGCGGCTCCCCGAAGGGTCGCCCCTGTTCCCCGAGGATATGATGACCGACCGGACGGAACGGTTTATCGCCGCCGAGGTGATTCGGGAAAAAATCATCCTGTGCACACACCAGGAGATTCCCTATTCAACAGCGGTGACCATTGACAGCTTCAAGGAGGACGAGGATCGGCGCCAGATTCGTATTGAAGCAACCATCACGGTGGAGAAAGAATCTCAGAAAGGGATTCTGATCGGGAGGAAGGGGTCCATGTTGAAACAGATCGGGTCGCTCGCCCGGACGGACCTGGAAATCTTCTTCGCCTCCCGAATTTTTCTCCAGTTATTTGTAAGGGTCCGCAAGGACTGGACCCAGGACAAGCGGATGCTGAGGGAATTCGGTTACACGGAAGAGTAAAGCGGACGTCAGGAGGTTATGAAAGCCTTTTTCCTACTCTCAGCGGGACTGGTTCTGTTCCTCTACGCCATGATGCAGCTCAGCACGGCGGTCCAGAAACTTTTTACATTCCGCATCCGCAAATACATCCAGTACGTCGTTAAAAGACCTCTCTCGGGCCTTTTGACGGGCGTTATTACAACCATCCTGTTCCAGAGCAGTTCCGCCACCACTGTCCTGACCGTCGGCATGGTCAGCGCGGGGCTGATTTCATTTTATCATTCCCTGAGCATTCTCCTGGGGGCCGATGTCGGGACCGTCATTACGGTTCAGCTTGTGGTCTGGAAATTCACCGATTTCTCACCGGTTTTCATCATTATTGGCGGCATTCTCTGGCTTTCCGGTATCGCCCGCTGGAAAACCTTAGGCGAGGTGCTCTTTTACTTCGGGCTCCTGTTCTTCGGCCTCAGCCTGACCGCCAGCGCCACGGCGCCGCTGAAAAACAGCGAGATATTCATGCGCTTCTTCCGGGAAACGACCACCCCCCTGATCGGCTTCGTCATCGGCGTGGCTTTCACCGCCATCGTGCATGCCTCCGTCATTCCGATCAGCATCCTCGTGATTCTGGCCCAGCAGGACCTGATGAGTCTCCACGCAGCACTGCCGATCGTCTTCGGCGCCAACGTCGGCACCACCGTGACGGCTCTTATGGCCAGCGCCATCGCCGGTATCAGCGGCAAGCGGACCGCCGCATCTCATTTTCTCTTCAAACTGATCGGCGCCATGGCCTGCTTGGCCACCCTCCACTGGTTCCAGGCATTCCTGACGGCGCTGCCCGTAGACGATCCCCAGCAGATCGTCTTCGGGCACCTGCTGTTTAACCTGTCCGTCGCTTTGGTCTTTATCTTCTTTTTGAAGCCCTTCTCCCGAATCGTCGAATGGCTTATCCCTGGAACGGAGCAGATCCTGCCGCTGACGCCCGAATACCTCGATGAAAGACGCCTGACCGAGCCGGATGTTGCTCTGGAATGTGTCAGGAAAGAACTGGAACGGGAAATCACCCTGGCGGAAAAGATGATCACAGAAAGCACCCTTTTGATCATGCAGTACGATAAGGGAAAAGACCGGGATATCGGTTACATTGAAATGGTTGTTGACCACCTGAGGCGCCAGATCCTCCGGTACCTCTGGAAGCTGTCTTCCCGGCCATTGACGGAAAGTCAGACGCGGCGGCTTTTCGCCTACACGGCCATGGCCGACGACATCGAACGGATCGGCGACCATGCCGTCAATATCGTGGAGCTGGCCCGCAGTAAACACTATCGCAAGATCCAGTTCTCCCGCCAGGGTGAAGAAGAAATCAAGGTCATTGAAGACCTGATCTTCGACAATTTAAGAATGTCCCGGCATCTCCTCAATCAACCCGACTCAAACCTGGTGCGGAAAATCACGGAACAGGAGGAGGTCGTGGATGTCAAAACCAAAGAAGCCAGGGAAAATCATCTTGTGCGCTTCTATTGCCGTGTCTGCCAGGCCGAAGCGGGGCCCATTTATGTCGAGTACCTGATCCAACTGGAGCGGGTCTCAGACCACTGCCAGAATATCGCGGATTATGTTGAGGACATGAACGGCGGCAAGCAAATCACTTGACCCTCGACGGATTCCCGTGCTATCTGGCAGACAGAAGGAACATAAAAGCGGTCGTCAGTGAACCGATTCAATAAATCAATAAGAACAGACTATTAAGCGAAGGAGAGCGCATATGAAAGACCGATTGGACGCTTTGGAGATCGCCCTGACTAATGAACTCCGGGAACATGAATTCTACAAGATGAACGCAGAGCGGACGGATAATCCCCTCGGAAAAGCCATGTTCGAAACCATCGCCCAGGAAGAGATGGAGCATTACGAAAGGCTGAAGGAACTGCACAAGGTCTGGGAGCAGAACAACAGCTGGCCGGATACCATCCCGCTCAAAGTCAATAAAACTAATGTTCAGAATGTCCTGAAAGATGTCTTGAA
>CAZTYA010000021.1:0-2555 GCA_964617255.1 uncultured Syntrophales bacterium | reverse complement strand
CCCCGGCGGTCCCGGCCATGCCA
This sequence comes from uncultured Syntrophales bacterium, assembly GCA_964617255.1. Classification (GTDB taxonomy): domain Bacteria; phylum Desulfobacterota; class Syntrophia; order Syntrophales; family JAAYKM01; genus JAAYKM01. The sequence continues at coordinate 2,532 of CAZTYA010000021.1, read as the reverse complement.
GCCAGCAACAGTGGCAGGCCGACGCAGGCCGTTATCTCCGGGACATGGACGACCTGGAGGCAATCCGGACCGCCATTACGTTTGAATGCGACGGCGTCATGTATTACGAACTGCTGAAACAGAGTTCGACGGAACCCAACGAAAAGGCGTTTTTCAACCTGATGGCCAGCATCGAACACGAACATTTCGTATCCCTGAAAGATACGGAAGAACTGCTGATCTCCCCGGGAGCGTGGTACCGCATTCGCGAGCGGGGCGGCCTGGACGGGGCATAACACTTCCCGCCGTCAGTTAAGGGACCGGAAAGAATCGCTCAGACCTGTTGGTCCTCAATGCGATCCATGATTTCGGTCCACCGGTCATAAAGGCCCTCCAGTTCCTGGTGGGCCTTTTGCAGTTTCTGCGTCAGGTGCTTGATCCGGTCCGGCTTCCTGTGCGTGTCCGGTTGACACATTTCCGCTTCGTGACACCGTTTCGTCTCTTCCAGTTCGGCGATGCGCGCCTCCACCGAAGCCAGTTCATCCTTGAGCGGTTTCAGATGGCGCGACAACCGGTTTCGCTCCTCCGCCTCCCGGCGTTTCATCTCCTTGGTCTTGTATCCTGGCTGATCTGTCTCCCCTGCCTCGGAATCGTCTTTGCTCTCGCTTTTGGCTGACGGGGCCGTCGCCTGAATCTCTCGACGCTTTTCTATGAAATAGGAATAATCGCCCCGGTATTCAATGGCCCGGCCGTCACGCAGTTCAATGACCCGATCGACCAGACTGTCGAGAAAATACCGGTCGTGGGAAACGATGGCCAGGGTGCCCTCATATTTTAAAAGCGCTTCCTGGAAGATCTCCTTGGTTTTCAGATCGAGATGGTTCGTCGGCTCGTCGAGAACGAGGAAATTGGAACCTTGCAGCAGGATCTTCAACAGAGTCAGGCGGGATTTTTCTCCCCCGGAAAGGACCGAAACGGGCTTGTGGATGTCGTCCCCCGAAAACAGGAAGGCCCCCAGGAGATTCCGCCGTTCCTGATCCTTCGCCGGGGAAGGGACGCTCTGCACCTCTTCCCAGATGGTGCAGTCGTAACGCAGGTTGTCCGCGCTTTCCTGGGAGAAAAAGGCCATCCTGACATTGAGCCCCCGGTCGATGCGGCCGGAGGTCGGTTCCTCGACCCCGGCAAGCAAACGGAAGAGGGTTGACTTCCCCGCCCCGTTGACGCCGACAAAGGCAATCTTCTCACCCCGGTATAAAGTCAGATTGACCTCCGCAAAAACCGACAGGGGGCCGTAACATTTTGCCACGTCATGCAGAGCCGTCACCTCTTTCCCGCTTTTTTCGCAGGTGGGAAACCGAATGGCCACGGTCCGGGAACCCTTTTCCCCCTGAATGACATCCATCTTCTCCAGCATCTTCAGGCGGCTCTGCACCTGGGCGGCTTTGGTCGCCTTGTAGCGGAAGCGTTCCACAAACTGTTCGATGCGCCGGATCTCCCCCTGCTGCCGCACCATGGATTTTTCGAGCATGTCCAGACGCAGCTCTTTTTCTTTCAGGAAATGCGTATAGTTTCCCTTGTAGAGGGTGAGTTTCCCCCGGGCCAATTCTGCGATCTGATTCACCATTTTATCCAGGAACATGTGGTCGTGGGAAACGGTGATCAGGCAGCCCGGATAGTCCCTGAGGTAGCTTTCCAGCCACTCCATGCTTTCCGTGTCCAGGTGATTGGTCGGTTCATCGAGGAGCATGATATCGGGACAGGAGAGCAGAATGACGGACAGGAGAATCCGCATCTTCCAGCCGCCGGAAAAATCCGTACAGCGTTTTGAAAAATCACCCTCCCGGAATCCGAACCCCCGCAGAATCTGTTTGGCTTTCGCCTCGAAGGCGTATCCGTCCATCCCCTGGAAGCGGCTGACGGCCCGCTCATAATCCTGAAGCGTTTCCTGATAGGCGCCGCTGCCCGGCGTCAGACCGGGAAGATTCGCTTCGCAGCGGGCGATCGTTTCCTCGACCTCGGCGATACCGCTTCTCTGCTTCAGATAAGCCATCAGCGGCTGGGGCTCCAGTTCCGCCACGTCCTGGGGCAGATATCCGATAACCTTCCTGTGGCGTGCGGTAATCACAACTTTCCCCAGATCCGGCTCCACTTCACCCAGAATGGTACGGAACAGGGTCGTTTTACCCGTGCCGTTGTCGCCGACCAGACCGATGCGGCTTTTATCGGCAATCGCCCAGATGATCCCGTCAAAGACCACCCGGTCGGCAAAAGACAGATGGATGTTCTGCAGATCGATCAAAGGATACCCTCTTGATAATGCGGTTTTCATTAAAACATGGGACATGTTCCATATATAAAAATGTCGGGGATGTCAATTGATCGCCCAAAGACGCGCCGGTTGACCGGCAGCGGAAGGGAAAAAGCCCTTCGGGAAAGGATGACAGGACAAAAACCGGTTCGCCAGGCAACAGCGTTGTTTTAGTCGGCATTCTGGAGCGGGGGACGCCGGCGGCGGCGACGTCTTCTCCGGCGGCGTTTCGGTGGCGCGTCTCC
>CAZTYA010000020.1:0-12405 GCA_964617255.1 uncultured Syntrophales bacterium | reverse complement strand
CTTTACACAGACGATGAACCGTCTCATAGACGAGCTTTCTGGGCAGGGCCAGATCGGCCGCTATCCTAGCCGCCATATCCCGCCGCGAAACATTTCCCTGTGCCGACAGCAATGCGAATCGCTCCTTGATCCCTGCTTCGGGGTCCCGATCAACGGCTTCCGCCTTCTTCCCCGCTACGATGAGGGTGATTTCGCCCTTGACCGTCTTCCCCTCGAAACCGTGAATCACGTCTGCCATGTTGCCCCGGACCACCTCCTCATAAATTTTAGTCAATTCCCGCGCCACCACGACGAAGCGGTTCCCCATTAGCGCCATGATGTCTTGAAGTGTAACCAAGAGCCGGTTGGGTGATTCATAAAAGATCTGCGTCCGGGGGTCATCCTTGATGGACAGCAGCACCGCTTTTTTCTTCCCCTTCTTATCCGGCAGAAAACCTTGAAAGACAAAATGATCCATGGGCAGGCCCGAAACGGACAGGGCCGTAATCAAAGCGGAGGGACCTGGGATGGGAACGATTTCAACCCCCGCCTCGAGGGCATGACGAATCAGGAGATAACCGGGATCGGAAATGGCCGGCGTTCCCGCATCGGTTACACAGGCGATGTTTTGTCCATCCTTGATTTTTCCAACAAGAAACGGGGCTTTGATGGATTCATTCTGTTCATAAAGACTGGTCAGAGGGGTCCGGATATCGTAGTGTTTCAGAAGAATCCGGGTCCGCCGCGTATCTTCCGCCGCAATCAGCGATACTTCACCGAGAATGCGAACCGCCCGGAAGGTGATGTCTTCCAGATTGCCGATCGGCGTCGCCACAACATAGAGTTTTCCGGGTCCACCCATCATCCTGTCCCCTAATATAACCTCACAAAGCGCGGCGATGCTCGGCCGGTTTCCAACCTGATCCCATCGTTTACCTGAGACTCTGCAAGCCTTTAATCACTTCCGCCCGGCCGAAGTATTTCACTTTCTTATTGCCCTCAACCACGATCAATGTCGGCGTGCCGTCTACTTGGTCTTCCAGAAGATACTTGGCAATATCGGCAGCGCCTGTTTTTTCATCCACCCCCTGGACATCAAAACCTGCCCGATGGAGATAATCATGGAGAGTCCTGTTCTCCTCGATCTTCTCTTCCGCCGCCTGGAAAAGCGCTTCGCGGATCCGCAGTATCCGGTCAAGACCCCGTTCCCGCTGAGAGAGAGACAGATAATAGGCGGTATAAACCGGGGTCGGCCGGTGAATGGGCATATCAATGAAGGTCAGGTTAATCCGGTCCTTCCGGACCAACTCATAAAGGAGGTTTTCCGCCTCGGGTTCAACTGCCCGACAGGGACCGCAGAAATAATCGGTATAGAGCCGGACCTTAATATCTCCCCGACCGAAGGAAGGTAAAGCCTGCGCCCCGGTCTCTATTTTCAGAGGGATGCTCTGGAAAAAAGCCTGCAGAAAAACCAACCCCAGGACAACACCCAGCAGGCTGAGGGTTAATTTCTTCTTGTCCAGGTTCATGACAAACAAGACAAAAACGATCAATGCGAGAATCAGACAATAGGGGCAATAGGTCCGGTGGAGAATCTGGTATCCCACCAGAAAGATCTCACCGCCCAAGCCCACTGATACGAGGAGACAACAAAGCGCATGCTGCCGGAAAAGTACAAGCATGGTAAACAGCCACAGAAAGGCCACCCCCCAGAGCTTCAGGTCTATCCCCAAAACGGTGCCCGCCAGGTACAGACAGGATGAGCCGCAATAATAATAAAGCACAATGACGACAAGCCCCAGCAGGGCCAAAACGATATTGATGACTCGCCGGTGATCTGAAACGAATCCGAAAAAACCGCCGCCTGCCTCGGCAGCTTCAACTGGCCCGGAATTATTCACTTTCATCCCTGCTTGCATGATCCTCCCCAAAGTGACTTGGCTTATCGATATCAGGCGCCTGTCGGGCGCCGTTTTTCTGCCATTGCTTCAGCCGGTCTTTGATAATCTTTTCGTAGCCCCTGTCCGTCGGTGCATAAAAACGGCTTCCCCGCAGCGTCTCCGGCAGATAATCCTGCACAACAAATCCGTCATGATAATCATGGGCGTATTTATAATCCCGGCCATAACCGAGATCCCGCATCAGTTTGGTCGGAGCGTTGCGAATGTGCAAGGGCACAGGCAGGCTGCCGGTTTGGGAAACGGTTTCCTGTACCCGTCCGTAAGCGAGATAAAGGGCGTTGCTCTTCGGCGCCGTGGCCAGATAGATTGCAGCTTGCGCCAGAATTAGTTCCCCTTCGGGCGAACCGATCAACTGAAAAGCCTGCATGGCCGAAACGGCAACAACCAAAGCGTTGGGATCGGCGTTGCCGATGTCTTCCGCCGCCATTCTGACCATACGACGGGCGATAAACAGGGGGTCTTCTCCGGCTGCCAGCATGCGTCCCAACCAGTAGAGGGACGCATCGGGGTCGCTTCCCCGAAGGCTTTTGTGAAGCGCGGAAATCAGGTTGTAGTGTTCTTCGCCGGTTTTATCGTAAAGGAAGGTTTTTCGATCCAGATACTGGGCAACCGTCTCTGCATTCAATGCAATCGCACCATCGGAATTTTGATCCGCGGACAACGCGGCCGCCTCCAGATTGTTCAGGGCCGAACGCGCGTCGCCGTCACACCGGGAAAGAATCAATTCCAGCACACCGTTTTCGATGTCAAAAGAGCAGGCGCCCAGTCCCCGCTCGCGGTCATGCAGAGCTCGCTCTAAAATCAGCCGGAGCTCCTCATCGGAAAAAGGTTTCAAAACCATGACCCGGCAGCGGGAAAGCAGAGGCGCATTGATTTCAAACGACGGGTTTTCCGTCGTCGCGCCGATCAGGGTGATCAACCCGTTTTCCACGTGAGGCAGAAAGGCGTCCTGCTGAGATTTGTTGAATCGGTGAATCTCGTCGACAAAGAGGATGGTGCGCCGTCCGTGGTATTTAAGTTGGTCTTTTGCCTCCTCGACCACTGACCGGATCTCTTTGACCCCTGACAGCACAGCCGAAAAGCGGATGAAATGCGCCTTGGTTTCCTGGGCGATTAAAAGTGCGAGCGTTGTTTTCCCCGAACCCGGCGGTCCCCAGAAGATCATGGAAAAGAGACTGTCCTCATCGATGGCCCGTCGGAGCAGGCACCCCTCAGACAAAAGATGGCCCTGGCCTATATACTCTGACAGATTCCGCGGACGCATGCGATCCGCCAGAGGGTGTTCTTTCCCACCTTTGTTTGCTTGCGAAATCTGATCGAACAGGTCCATGCCTGCCGCTATTCGGCGCCTCCCTTCGCTTTGGCGATGAGATCAATGAGACTGGTGATCTTGTCCTTCTGGTTCTGACGGCAGAATGTTTCCCATTCCGCGGGCGGCAGAGCATTCTTCAGCCAGGTTTCCACAGGAAAGATGCGTCGCCAGCAGGCCACGATCCGGGAGCAGGGCATCTTGCCCCCCTCCTGCCGGCAATAGGAAAAAGGCACCTCATGTCCCAGACGGGGACAGTGATATTGCAGTCTGTCATAATCCTTTTTCATGGCGTTACCTTTGCGAAAAAAAGCGAAGCCGTCAAGGGAAACTTTTCTCTTATGACGGCTCCGCAATCTTCCTTTCAAGGCTTCGGGAACCCGCTGATCGCACGCAGGGCCCGCTCGATCTCTTCTTCCGGCAGCTCGTACGGTGAGAGCTGGCCCATTAAAAAGGCATCGTATGAGGCGAGGTCGACAAGACCATGGCCGCTCCAGTTGAAGAGGATCACCTTTTCCTTTCCCTGTTCTTTGGCCCGCATGGCCTCCTGCACGACGGCGGCAATGACATGGTTGGTCTCCGGTGCGGGAACAAAGCCCTCGCTTCTGGCCCATTTCACCCCGGCCTCAAAGGTTTCAAGCTGATGGTAAGCCCGGGCCTCAATCAACCGCTCCTCCAGGAGATGGCTTACAATCGGCGCCATGCCATGATAACGCAAACCTCCCGCGTGAATCGGCGCCGGCACAAAATCATGCCCCAGGGTATGCATAGCCAAAAGCGGCGTCGTCTGGGCGATATCGCCAAAATCATAGGCAAACGGTCCCCGGGTCAAACTGGGACAGGAACTCGGCTCCGCCGCCACAACGGACACCTCTTTGCCGTGGATTTTATCGCAGACAAAGGGCAGGGAAATGCCGGCGAAATTGCTTCCGCCACCGGCGCAACCCATGACGACATCGGGATACTCGCCGATCTTCTCCAGTTGCTTCTGTGCCTCGAGGCCGATGATCGTCTGATACATCAGCACATGATTCAAGACGCTCCCTAACCCATATTTCGTGTTCGGCTGGGTTACGGCATCCTCAATGGCCTCGCTGATGGCGATGCCCAGACTCCCCGGCGAGTTGGGGTTCTCCGCCAGGATTTTGCGTCCCGCCCGAGTCAACTCACTCGGGCTGGGGATGCATTCGGCCCCCCATGTATTCATGAGGATCCGACGGTACGGTTTTTGTTCATAGCTGACCTTGACCATGTAAACCCGGCAATCCAGGCCGAACATCTGGCAGGCCATGCTGAGAGCGCTCCCCCACTGACCGGCGCCGGTTTCCGTTGCCATCCTTTTTGTACCGAAAACCTTGTTATAGTAGGCCATCGGAATGGCCGCATTCGGCTTATGTGAACCCGCCGGACTGACGCCCTCATCCTTATAGTAAATTCGGACAGGCGCATTCAGCAGTTTTTCAAAATTCCGTGCTCGCCGCAGGGGAGAAGGACGCCACAGGAGGTACTTGGTCAGAACTTCCTCAGGAATATTGATCCATCGTTCCTGTGAAACTTCCTGTTCGATGATGTTCATGGGAAAGATGGGCGCCAGATCATCCGGCCCGACGGGTTGGCCCGTTGCCGGGTGCAGGGGCGGCCGTAACGGCGTCGGCAGATCCGCCTGGATATTGTACCATTGCCTCGGAATCTCGTGATCCTCCAGTAAAACCTTTAATCGTTCCATAATTTTCTCCTTTGCTCATGTCTGAATTCAACCCAACCCACCGCGATCAAGATCGGGATGGACTTAAAACCAATAAAAAAGCCATGGGGTTTTCCCATGGCCTTGCTCTTCTTTCATTTTTCGAGTCATGGGAGGGGTTTCCCTGCCCACGGCTCACAAACCAAATTAATTCACCGGCGGGCAGCTGTTGCAAGCCTGCCACCACCACATTCCTTTCATTATAATCTGCTCAGATTTCATAATATTCGCCCGCTAAATTTGGAAATACTTTACCCCAACGCCTTTGTTTCTGTCAATAGAAATTTTACTATATTTCCAGATCCGACAGGAATCCCTTATTCCGCCGATACCACCAATTGGGAAACAGCTTATAAAAAACCCGCGACACAGGACCGATATATTCCTTGTTTCTTTTGTCAAACTGGCAAGCCTGAATGACGAGATCCTTGATGTTGCGTTTTGTTCCCCCCTCGTTGAACATCTTGTAGGCACAGTCGAAAATGGGGCTATACATGTTCTTTTTTTCCAGATACTTATGGACGTTCCGGATGGTATTGGGCCCCTCGGGAGTCCCGTCGATCTTTTCCAGAACCTTGATATGCGTATCGATGGGGTTGCCGTCGAAGCTTTCGTAAAAGTATTTGCCATATCGGTAATTCTTACTGGCTTCGGAAGAAACCGTCACATACATGTCGCCGACTCCCGCCTGGCTGTAAAAGGCCTGAAAACTGCCGCCGAGCAGTTTGGAAAGGGAACGGACTTCCACCCCTGACCGGGCGAAAATCGTTCCCGGCAGGGAATCGCCCATTTCCAGGCAATCGGTCACACCCTTGATATTGGCCACAATATTTTTCAGGGAGCCGCAGGCCTCGATGCCGACAATATCGAAATTATAATAGGAACTCAGTTCCCGGCGGTTGAAGCGGATCAGTTCTTCCTTGATCAGCCTTGAAATACCCTTTTTCCCCGCCACGGTCACGCAGACAGGATTTCCCAGAGCGATATCCATATCGAAGAAAGGTCCGCCGATGCACACCACGTCATATTTATATTTAAGATCGGCCAAGTTGCTGTTGATGAGCTGGGACGGTGTAATCAACTCCTTGGTCATTTCATCGGACGAAAGACCCTTAATGGGTGAAATCAGGCATGTATCTCCGGGTTTGCGTTCGATGATCGGCTTCAGGTAATTCAGGAATTCCGGCAGACGATTCATCGTCAGGGACAGGAATACGAAATCGTTATCCTCGATGACCCGCTCCAGATCATTGGTCGCGTAAACCTTGGGAGAAAGGCGCGGCACCTTGTCGATACTCCCAAGACGCTTCACCAGGTCCTGAGTCAGATGGCGGGGATTCAGGTGGTCCTTGTTGATTTCACGGCAGACGTCAAGATCATGATAATACAGGGTAACCCGCTTGTTGTCCCGGCCGAACTTGTATGCAAAAGATGTCCCCAATCGTCCGGGGCCGATTATACCGATTCTGCTCGTATCCAGATTACCTGTCATCATGGTTGATGCCGATCCATTAAATAAACCGCCGACAATATTTCACTTCTGTTTCAATACGTTGCGAAAAAATTGACTCGACTTGCTGCGATCAAGGGGACAAATTCCCGTTAAAATTCAATAAGTCCCTTGAAAGTCGCTGGATTATAGGGAAAAGCAGGGGACCTGTCAAACATAAATCACCCCGACAGCGAATTTACCACATCATGAATAAAAAGAGGTGAATCGATTGATCGACTCACCTCTTTGCGCCTTAATTTTTTATTGAAACTATTCGGGATGATCGGCGTTTATTTATTCCCGCCGCCCGCCATTTCCTGGTAACTGCCGGCAATCGTTTTCGGCGGCCAGGGGAAAATCTCCTCAATCTTGACCTTGACGACATAATTCGCCTTACGGCTGAAATAACTGAGGGCTTCGGTCATTTCATCGAAGAGTTCACCGGAATTGAGCATTTCGGCTGTTCCCTTGATCTGGCAGCCCCGGTTCTTCTCCTTATCCAAAAAATATACCGCGATTTTCGGATTCTTCAGTAGATTCTCGCGGGTATGGGTGGACATGATTTCTGCAAACATGAATGTTTCATCATCGATGATGCTGAATGTGCTCTTGGGCGATACGTTGGGAGCCCCGCTTGCGTCTACGGTGGCGATAAAAGCCAGTTTGTTGGTTTCGATGAGCTCCTTTATTTCCGACGACATTTTGGCCATAATTCTGTCCTCCTCGTATAGTTTTTCCTTGATAGCGTTATGATTAAATTAAAACTGTTTCGGAGTGAGATCTAACAAGTCAAGCTTGGAACATGAAGAAAATCCATCAGGACCAGACGATCGTCCGCCTTGACCGCCGTATCCAGCATTTCCTCGCCGATCCGGAATTTATTCAGCATGATCATATACTTACTGTTGATCTTGCCGTTATCCATGATCATCAGGCTGAATGCATTCCCCGCGCCGGGAACCTGGATCGCTTTTAACCAGTCCGCTACTGTCGCACCTTCCGGGAGCACCATTTCCAGATTGCTCCAGCCCACCATTCTACGTACACCCAGTATCGCTCCAACAGTTACCTTCATAGTGTGCCCTCCTAAATAGATTTTGTTTTTTGAGTTTAAACTGTGTTTACATCTTGTCAAGACAAAAGACACTTTTTTTTAATTGCCCCTTTTTCAGTCTTCTGCGACCTCAATGGCCACATACTTCTTTTTGCCTTTCCTTAGCCGGATATGGCCGTGCTCATCCCGGTCATCCCAGCCGATCTTCTCATCGAAGGCCTTGATCTGGCGGTTGTTCACGTAGCCGCCCCCCTGGGACAAAAGCCGCCTTGCCTCGCTTTTTGTCAAGCAAAGCCCGGCCTCAAAGAACAGTTCGAACGCCGCAATGCCCTGATCCATATCGGTTCTGGACTTGCGGATGGAAGGAAGGGCTGCTCCTTCCTGGTCCAATACCGTCCGGGGAAGGGAACTCGATGGGAAAAGCGCTTCCGCCACCGGTTTTATATGGAAGGCATCGACAGCGGCCTTCCAGGCGGAAAGTGCCGCCTCTTCACCATGTGTCACCTTTGTGGCTTCAAAGGCGAGAACCGTTTTAGCCATATTCAGTTCCGCCCCATCCAGGGAACGAACCTGGCGAATCTCTTCCATGGGCAAGAAGGTAAATAGTCCCAGGAAGCGCTCCACATCGGCATCTTCCGTATTGGCCCAGTACTGATAGTAATCATAAGGCGACGTCATGGTGCCGTTGAGCCAGACCGTACCCTTTTCCGTTTTCCCCATCTTGTGACCCGAGGACGTGGTAATCAGGGGAAAGGTCATACTGAAGGCGTTTTTCCCCTTCATCCTTCGGATCAGATCGCTCCCGGCAAGCATGTTCCCCCACTGGTCGTTGCCGCCCATCTGGAGCACACAGCCGTACTCATCAAAAAGATGAAGAAAATCGTAAGCCTGAAGCAGCATGTAATTAAATTCGATAAAATTGAGTCCCCGCTCCAAACGCATGCGGTAACTTTCTGCGGCCAGCATCTTGTTGACACTGAAGTGGCGGCCGATATCACGGAGAAATTCGATGTAATTCAATTTGACGAGCCAGTCTGCATTATTGACGAGCAGGGCCTTGCCGTCGGAAAAATCGAGATAATGTGAAAGCTGCTTCTGCAGGCACTGGGCGTTGTAATTGATCTGCTCCCGGGTCAGGATCTGCCGCATCTCCGTTTTTCCGCTCGGATCGCCAATCAGGGCGGTCCCGCCGCCGACCAGAGCGATCGGTTTATGCCCGCCTCTTTGCATGTGCGCCAGCGACATGATGGGGACAAGGCTCCCGATGTGCAGGCTCGTCGCCGTCGGGTCAAACCCGATGTAACAGGTTACCTTTTCGTTCTGCAGCAGATCCCGAACCAGGTTTTCGTCCGTAATCTGCTCGATAAACCCTCTTTCCGCCAAAATATCAAATGCGCTCTTCAATTCAAGACTCTCCCTGTCTGTCTTCCAGCTTAACGCTTATTCTCTGTATCCCCCTGCTTTTCCCCGTCTTTTCGTCCGCATCGATGACCACCCCCTGAAGGCGGATATCTTTCTTGGCCACATCAAAACGGTTGGGGACCTGGGTCAGAAATCGCTCCAAGATAGAATCCGTTTTGATACCGATGACCGAATCAAAGGGTCCGGTCATACCGACATCGGTAATATAAGCCGTTCCCCCGGGGAGCACCTCCTCATCGGCCGTCTGGACATGCGTATGGGTCCCCAGCACGGCCGTCACCTGGCCGTCCAGGAACCAGCCAAGGGCCTTTTTCTCGGATGTCGCCTCGGCATGGATATCCACAATGACAATCCTGGCCAGTGTCTTCAACTTCTCCGTTTCTTCTTTGGCTTTGATAAAGGGACAATCGAGGGGACGCATGAACACACGGCCCTCGAGATTGATGACGCCGACCGGCTCTCCGGAAACAGCGGAGCGGACAGCAGTGCCCCAGCCGGGATTCATATCGGGATAGTTGGCGGGGCGCAGTAAATTATCATAATCTTCTATGAAATCGGCCACTTCTTTCTTATCCCAGATATGATTCCCCGACGTCAAAACATCGACGTCATACCGGAATAACTCTTCGACAATATCCTTTGTGATCCCAAATCCGGACGCGGCGTTTTCACAGTTGGCAATAATAAAATCGATATCGTGATTCTTGACGACGCCCGGCAGGAGTTCCCGCACCGCCCGCCGTCCCGGCTTACCCACAATATCGCCGATAAAGAGTATCTTCATGATGGACTCCGCATCTCCGAAAGGGTGCTGTTTACCGCTGATTACTTGGCATAGTCGGATACGCGCGTTTCACGAATCACGGTCACCTTGATCTGGCCCGGGTAGGTCAGGTCTTCTTCAATCTTTTTGATGATATCTCGACAGAGCATGACGGCGTCATTATCGGATATTTTCTCATTCTCCACGAGAATCCGGATTTCCCTTCCCGCCTGGATCGCGAAACACTTATCGACGCCGTTGAAGGATTTCGCAATGGTTTCAAGTTCTTCAAGGCGCTTGACGTAGGATTCGAGCATTTCTCTTCTGGCGCCGGGACGTGCAGCGGAGAGGGTATCGGCGGCCTGTACGAGGACACCCAGCAGGGTGTTGGTCCGGCCGTCGTCATGGTGCGTGGCTATCGCCTGGACAATCCGGGGACTTTCACCGAAACGCCGGGCGTAGTCGGCGCCGATGGCCGCATGGGTTCCCTCGATTTTATGATCCACGGCCTTGCCGATGTCATGAAGTAACCCGGCCCGTTTGGCCTCTTTCACGTTCATTTTCAATTCGGCTGCCATCATGCCCGTCAGATAAGCCACATCGACGGAATGCTGCAGAACATTCTGAGAAAAGCTGGTGCGGTACTTGAGACTTCCCAGCAGATAGATGATTTCAGGATGGATATCATGGACGCCTACATCGAAGGAGGTTCGCTCCCCCGTCTCACGGATGATCGTATCCACCTCCGTCCGGACTTTCTTGACAATATCCTCGATGCGTCCCGGATGAATCCGTCCGTCGGCAATAAGCCGCTCCAGGGAGAGTCGCGCCACCTCACGCCGGATCGGGTCGAAGCTGGAAAGAACCACCGCCTCCGGCGTGTCGTCCACAATCAGATCGATACCCGTCGCCGCCTCGATGGCCCGGATGTTGCGGCCTTCCCGGCCGATGATCCGGCCCTTCATTTCATCGTTGGGCAAACTCACGACGGAAACCGTATTTTCCGCCACATGGTCACTGGCATAGCGCTGCACGGCATAGGCGATAATTTCCCGCGATTTTTTCTCTGCCGCATTTTTGGCTTCTTCCTCGATTTTACGGACCAGGGCCGCCGCATCTTTCTTGGCGTCGCTTTCAATCGCCTGAATCAACTGATTTTTGGCCTCCTCCGAGGAAAGGCCGGCGACTTTTTCCAGGTTCTCTTTCTGCTGCTCGATCAGGCGTGTCAATTTTTCATTCTTTTCATTGACCTGGGCTTCTTTGCCGGCAAAACTCTTCTCCCGGCCATCCAAACCTGCTTCCCTTTGAGCAAGCGAATCCGCCTTCTTTTCGAGCGCTTCTTCCTTGGCCCGGAGTTTTTTCTCAAGGTTTTCGAATTCCGCCTTGTTTTCCTTTGTCTCCTTTTCAAATTCCGCCTTGGCCCGGAAGAGATTTTCCTTGGCCTGCAATACCGCTTCCTTACGGATCGTTTCCGCTTCCTTCTTCGCCTCATCCACAATCCGGTCGGCCAGATTCTCCGAGGACTCCAGTTTCTTTTTGGCCAGCCTCACCTGAAAGAGATACCCCAGGACCACACCAATAGCGATGGATCCCAGAACAATCAATATAATCAGTCCGTTACCTAACAATAGCTATATACCTCCCTTCGGGGTTTGTCTGGAGGAGACCGATGGAACATCGGAGGAATTGAAACGAAAACAGGGACACCGTGCAGGTGTGGTGAGGAATGTTTTTTCTTAGGACAGGCTGTGGCGGTGGATAATTTAACCCCCGCCAATGCCGTGTTAACCACCTTTTTTGAACCTTGGGACCACGTGGGTGCCCAAGTCTTCGCGTCAGGCTTTCTGCTACCCGAAACGGGATTTATGCAGCCATGCACACGGCAAAAACGGAAAGGCTCCCGGTTCTAAGGTGTTGGCTCAAAAAACGAATGTCAATCACGGGCATCGCAGGGGATAGCTTAACTACAATTTACTCGGTCAATCAGGTCAATTAATTCCTGGGTTCTGCTTTCCAGTTGCTTACCAATCAGACTGTTTTCTCCCTTTGCTTTAAACAGCTCATCTGCAATATTTAAGGCAGCTAAAACCGCTATCGTCAAGGTATTCAGATTGTTACCCCCCTTACTGATTTCTTCTACCTTGTCGTTCACATACTGGACAACCCCAGCCACAACCTTCTCATCCGAATCACTTAATACCGTTAATTTTTGCCCCAGTATTTCGATATGAAAGCTTCTCTTCAATAAGAAAACCTCAAGATTTTATTGAGCCGCATTAATATCCTGAAGCAAATCCAAAAGCGAATCCACCTTCGACCGTATCGTATCCCTCTCCTCGTTTAATCCCCTTATTTTATTGTAAGTCTCCTGTAATTCTAAATCCTTGTTTTTTAACTGCTCCTCAAGTTTGTCATGTTTTGTCTTTAATTCCGCGTAAGCCGAAACAATATTTCTAATCTTTTCTTCAAGATCATTAAACTTTTTTATCTCCACGTTGAATCCCCGCCTTTATCAATAATCTAAACGCCTTTGCCGCAACGTCGGCCCGATTATGCCTACGGCTCAGGCAAAAGTCAAGGCATTATTTCCCCACATGATTACAATGACTTATCCTCTTCAGACAGGTACAAATCAAAGGCCTTCCACATCTGTTCAGGAGAGGTCATCGTGGATGCGACAT
>CAZTYA010000019.1:0-12450 GCA_964617255.1 uncultured Syntrophales bacterium | reverse complement strand
ATGATCTGGGCTATGCCCATTCGGTTGAGGCGAGACAGAATGATGCACTGGTCGGCGGTCTCTATGGGGTTTCCCTGGGGCGTTGTTTTTTCGGGGAATCCATGTTTTCAACCGTCAGCAATGCCTCCAAAGCAGCTTTGATCACCTTGACACAGCGATTGCAGTCAAGAGATTTCGGCCTTATCGACTGCCAGGTTTGGTCAGCGCATTTGGCGTCTCTGGGTGCGAGGGGTATTTCTCGGGAGGCGTTTACCGGACTCCTCGAACGCCTGCTCAGTTACGAAACCCTGCGCGGTAACTGGGGCTTCCTGGGTGAGGTGATGGGTTCCCATGAGGACGATTCGTTTTCGGAATCAGGTGCGTAATAAACTATACACCGCATATCTTTTTTTACACAGTTTCGCCTGTCCAGTGGGGTTTTTGTTAGCGCTTCCTGGGCTCTGAATTAAAATAAGAACAATAAAAACGTTATTTTATGGTGCGTCAGGCAAAAGCGGTCTTGCCTGGTATGGATTGTGCTATAACCTGGCAAACTCAGAATAGTGAATTCTCAAGCAGGAGTGATGTGTATGACTAAGCAGGAAAAAATCGCCGTCGTTTTCCCGGGGCAGGGTTCGCAGCGGCCCGGTATGGGGAAGGACTTCTATGATCTAATACCCGAATGTAAACAGACCTACGAAGAGGCTTCGGAAGCCCTGGGCTGGGATGTGGCGGCTCTTTGCTTCGGAGAAGACGAGCGTCTGAATCTGACGGAATATACACAGCCGTGCATCGTCACAACGGAAGTGGCCATGATGCGGGGCCTCAAAACACGTTATGACTTTTCACCGACGCATTTCGGCGGACACAGTCTGGGTGAATTCGCGGCCCTGGTGGCGGCAGATGTTCTGCCCCTGAGTGATACGGTGCGCATCGTCCATAACCGGGGACGTCTCATGCAGGAAGCCACACCGGTTGGTGTGGGTGCCATGTCGGCGGTCATCGGTGAGAGTTTGTATATACCCCTCATTTCAGAAACACTGACCGGTCTGCCGATAGATGTTGCTAATGTCAACTCTGCCAAGCAGGTTGTGATCAGCGGCGAGGCGAAATACATGGCGGAAGCGGAAGCCCGCCTGAACGAAGTTCTGGGTAAGGATCAGTCGGTCAGGTTTGTGCAACTGAACGTCAGTGCGCCATTTCACAGCCGCTTCATGTCCCCCATCGAGGAATCTTTTGAGGAGACCCTCCGCCGGTATCAAGCGGGCATGGCATCTGAAAAAGCGACGGGGGTTACCTCAAACTACACCGGGGGATTTCATGCCGACGATAAGGACGAGATTATCCGTAATCTGGTTTCACAATTAAGCAATACCGTGAAATGGATGGACAACATGAGCGAACTATCTTCTCAAGCTGAGAAGATCTACGAAGTGGGCCCGGGCCGCCCTCTCCGGGCCTTCTTCCAGACCATGGATGTCGAATGTTCGTCCGTTACGGCTTTATCCGCGGCAGAACGTTTATTCCAATAAATGAAGGTTGTCAGGTGACAACACCCGCTTGTCCGATCCGGGGTGCCCTGTCTTAAAGGGTCTCCTTTTCGGAGCAAAGCTGGTGCTGCAAAATCAATTTAAATGAGCCGTGTATGCTATAACGGCTGAACAGAAAGGATGTTCTCCATGGATTTTAGACTTGATGAGAATCAGCAGATGTATTTTGACATGGTGACGAAATTCGTTAAAAACGAAATTATTCCCTTTTCCATGACTTGGGATAAAGAACATGCCTTCCCTTGGAAGACAATCCAGAAAGCATGGGAACTGGGTCTGCTGAATCTCAGCATTCCGGAATCCGTAAAAGGATACGAAGTGGATGTGTTATCCACAACGATGATTATTCGTGAACTTTCATATGGAGATACGGGCATTTCTACCTCCGCCATGTGCAACGATCTGGCCAATGTGGTCATTGCCCAGCACGGGACGGACGAGCAGAAAGAAATGTTTCTGAAGCCTTTCGTGGAGGAACCCCTCCTGTCTTCCTTCTGTCTGACCGAGCCAAACGCCGGGTCCGACAATTCCTCCATGACGACGTTCATCCGGAAGATGGACAACAGTGAAAATTATCTGTTAAACGGCGCCAAATGCTTCATTACCAATGCCTCCTATGCGTCCCAGTACACGGTCTTCTGCAAGGTCGGGAAACCATCGAGCCAGTTGATGGCTTGCGTCATTGTTCCGGTGCCGCCGCTCCGTCCGGACGATCTGGACGGCCCCATTACGACGAGCCGCGAAATCAAACTGCCCCAGGGCGGCAAGATTCTGATCGGCAAGCCTGAGGATAAGCTGGGTCAGCGCCTTTCCAACACGGCCAGTGTGACCTTTGAAGATGTCGTCATCGAGCCCCATCAGATCATCGGTGATCGCCGGCGGGGCTTCCAGTATGTCGTCGATGTTCTGGATTTTGCCCGGCCCATGGTGGCGGCAATCGGTCTGGGACTGGCCCGGCGTGCCCTGGATGTGACCCTGGCTTATACCCGGGAGAGAAAGCAATTCGGTCAGCGGATCTGCGATCTGCCGGTGGCCCGGGATATGCTGGTCCAGATGTGGCGGAAGGTTGAATTGGGTGAGTTGGCCCTGATGAAGGCGGCGATCAAGGTTCAGGATCAGGATTCCGATCGGGGTGTGTACGCCTCCCTGGCCAAGAATGTCTGTGCCGAAGCCGGTATGTTCTGTGCGAACGAGGGCCTCCATCTCCACGGCGGCTACGGCTTCATGATGGAATACGAGATTTCCAAACTGGTGCGAGATTCCCATATCATTGATATTTACGAAGGAACCCGGGAAGTGCAGAACATGATCATCGGACGGGAGATTGTCTAAACATGCTTTATCTCCACGGGATCGGTCATTTCCACCCGGAAAATGTCATCGATAATGCTTTTTTGGAAGCTTTGCATATTGGAACAAACGAGCAGTGGATTCTGGAGCGGGTCGGCATCCATTCCCGACGAACGGTCCTGGATCTGGACTATATCCGGACAACAAAAAACACGGATCCTCGCGGGGTATTTGAGGCCAGTGTATACACCAATGCTCAGACCGGTGCAAATGCGGCCCGGATGGCAATCGCGCGGGCAGGGATAAAACCCGCCGATATCGGCCTTGTTATTTCGGGGACCTGTGTTCCCGATAATTTAATCCCGGCGGAAGCGGCCAGTATTGCTTCCGAACTGGATATTAACGCCATCTGTTTTGATCTCAATTCGGCCTGTACCAGTTTTGGCATGCAGATCCACTTTCTGGAGGCGATGAAACCGGAAGCCCTACCGCCCTTTGTGCTGGTCGTGAATCCGGAAAATATGACAAAAAGCGTCAACTATCATGACCGCAGCGTGGCCGTCCTCTTTGGCGACGGCAGTTCTGCCGCGGTGGTCTCCACGAAGGTGGCGGCCCCGAAGGTTTTTTCCGCCTGCTATTGCCAGTCGAAGCCATCAGCCTGGGACAAGGTGGTCATTCCACGGATGGGTCATTTCCATCAGGACGGCCATGCCGTACAGGGTTTTGCCATCCGCAAAACGACGGATTCCTTGCGGATGTTGAAGAAACAGTTTCCCGGTGTAGCCGGCCATTTGAAATTTGTCGGTCATCAGGCCAATCTGGGCATGCTGCGGACGGTCTGCGAACGGGCCGAAATCCCGGAGGCCAATCACTGGCACAATGTTGAAGATTACGGCAATACGGGCTGCGCCGGGGCGCCGACCGTAATCAGTCAGCACTGGGATGATTTGGTGCCCGGCGATCACGTGGCGGTTGCCCTGGTCGGATCGGGTTTGACTTGGGCACACATGATGCTGGAGGTAAGGGAGAACGCATGAAATATCAGGAGTTTCTTGAGAGAAACCAGTTCAGTTTGGAGGACTTGATCGGATTTTCCTATGGCCGCTTGGTGGACGATCCGCCGGAGTTTTTTGACGCCCGGTTGCCCGCGCCGCCCTTTTTGATGGTCCACCGGATTCCCCGAATTGAAAAAAACGGTAATCAGGGTCTGATCGTCGGCGAGCAGGATATTCACCTCGATGCCTGGTATTTTCAGTGTCACATGGTGAGCGATCCCGTGCAGCCGGGTTGCCTGTGCGTCGATGCGATCTGGCAGTTGCTCGGCTATTTCTGTGTCTGGCGGGGGGGCGTTGGGGCCGGACGCGCGCTTGGCTGTGGGGAAATCAATTTTAACGGACAGATTCGCCCCTATAACAAGGTTGTGCGCTTCGAAATAGAAGTGAAGCGTTTTTCCCAGCTCAAACAGTCCGGTTCCAGTGTGGCCATCGGCGACGGGCGGATCCTGGTGGACGGCGAGCTGATCGGTGAAGTCAAACGGGCTAAAGTAGGGCTCTTTCAGGGCATCGTATATCCCGATTATCCCAAACGCTCTCCGAATTCCCTCGGAGGCATGATCAAGGAGGCTGTATGACGGAAAAACCGGTAGCAATTGTCACCGGAGGCGGAACGGGCATCGGTGCGGCCTGCACCAGAGCTCTGGCAGCCGAAGGTTTTTGCGTGGGGATCAATTACATCCCCATCGTTGAGAAGGAATCCCAAGCCGTTTTGGATGAGATCGAGGACGGCTTCCTGGTTGAGGCCGATCTGACAGATCCCGAGCAGGTTGAACGGATGGTTGGCCAAATCAAGGAGGTTGCCGGAGGAGTCGATGTGCTGGTGAACGTTGCCGGCATTTCCATCAACGCCGACATCAATTCAATGCGGATGGAAGATTTCGATCGTCAGCGGGCCATCATGCGGGGGACCTGGTATCTGACCAAGAGAATCCTCCGGCAGTTCATGCTGCGTAAGAACAACGGCCGGATTATCAATATTTCAAGTGTTGTCGGCCATATGGGCAATCCCGGTCAGATTCCCTATACCATGGAGAAGGCCGCCCTGGATGCCTTCACAAAGTCTTTGTCGAAGGAACTGTGGGGACGGAACATTCTGGTCAACTCGGTGGCTCCCGGTTTCATCGACACGACCATGACGAAGGAATTGCCTGAAGAGGTCAAGGAGAAAATATTGGCCAACGTGCCCCTGGCACGGCTGGGCACGGCGGAAGAAATTGCCGACGTTGTCGCCTTTCTGGCGACGCGGGCGAATTACATTACCGGAACGGTTATCCATGTAAATGGGGGGTTATATGGCGGCTGATCGTGAAACCATGGATTTAATTTTGAAGGCGGTTCCTCAGCAACCACCTTTTCGTTTTGTCGACGAGATTATTGAACTGGATGAAAACCGGGTATTGGGGGCGTATCGTTTTCGGGAAGATGAATATTTCTACAAGGGTCACTTTCCGGATCGTCCCATCACGCCGGGGGTGATTCTGGTGGAAGCCATGGCCCAGACCGGTGTGGTCGTGTACGGACTTTACCTGACGATGATCCAGAACAAGGTATCGATTGAAGAAGCAAAATCGCTGACGACGCTTTTTACTTTCATTGAAGGGGTAGAATTCAGCGGCATTGTTTCTCCCGGGGAGCGGGTGCTGATTCAGGGAGAAAAAATCTATTTCCGTAAAGGAAATTTAAAAACGAGGATAAAAATGGAAAGAGAAAATGGCGAGCCGGTCTGTTTTGGAATTCTTGCCGGAACGGGGGTAAAGGTATCATGAGACGCAGGGTGGTCGTAACGGGAATGGGGGTTGTGGCTCCCAATGCCTACGGGATCGAAGATTTCGAAAAAGCCCTGAGGGAAGGACGGTCGGGCATCCGCTTTATCCAGGAGCTGAAGGACCTGAACTTTGCCTGTCAGGTGGGTGGTGTACCGCAGGGAATCGGCAAAGTTCTGGAGCAGTACTTCGATGAAGAGGAGCGTATGTCGATTAACGACAACATCGGATATGCCGCGATTGCTTCCATGGATGCCTGGAAAGACGCCGGATTTACCGTTCCCAATCATGATTCCGATCAGGTTGACTGGGCCACAGGCGCCATTATTGGTTCCGGGATCGGCGGCATGGACACGATCGGAAAGATCGTCATCCCTATGGTGAATGATGGAAAAACCCGTCGCATGGGGAGCCGGATTGTCGAACAGGTCATGAACAGCGGGACCAGTGCCCGCATCGGGGGATTGCTGGCCCTGGGCAACCAGGTGACCTCGAACTCCTCCGCCTGCAGTACGGGCAACGAAGCGATCATCGATGCCCTCTGGCGGATTCGCACCGGATTGGCCGACCGGATGCTGGCCGGTGGGTCCGAAGGGCCGTCTCCTTACATCTGGAGTGGGTTCGATTCGATGCGCGTCATCTGTCGTAAATTCAACGACGAGCCGGAAAAGGCATCGCGGCCGATGAGCGCTTCTGCAGGCGGTTTTGTTCCCGGTGCAGGGGGAGGCATCCTCATTCTGGAAGAGTTGGAAAGCGCCCGCAAACGCGGGGCCAGGATTTACGCGGAAATCATCGGTGGTGCCGTCAACTGCGGCGGTCACCGGACAGGCGGATCCATGACGGCCCCGAACCCGGAGGGCGTGGCGCGCTGCATCCGTCTGGCCATGGGTGATGCCGGAATCAGTCCGCAGGAAATTGATGCCATCAATGGTCATCTGACGGCCACGTTTGCCGATCCCTACGAATTGAAGAACTGGTCCAACGCTTTAGACCGGGGGCCGGAGAATTTTCCCTATATCAATTCGACGAAGTCCATGATAGGTCACTGCTTGGGTGCAACGGGTGCGATCGAATGTGCGGCGGTGGTCCTGCAGCTTTACAAAGATTTCATTCATCCGTCCCTGAACTGTGAAGACGTGCATCCCGAGATCACCGCATATGCAGACCGGATTCCCCATCGCGTAATCGAAAACGCCGGGGTGAAGTTGATTGCCAAGGCCGGTTTTGGTTTCGGCGATGTAAACAGTTGCCTCATCTTCAAAAAATGGGAGGAGTAAACGGGGGCGATCCCGGGCAAAAGTGGCAAAGGAATCCCGGCTGTGATGGCCGGACAAGATAGTGAGACGGAACGAGAACAATAAAATTAAAGGAGCGAAACGGCATGGACGAAAACAAGATTCGTGAGGAGTTTGTCAACATTTTAAGAGCCTATGTAAAGGATCCGGAACTGCTGGACAAGGTGTCGGACAGCACCAACATCCTGAATGATCTCAAAGTCAATTCCGCCCGCCTGGTGGACATCATTATCAAGTGTGAAGATGTTTACGGTATTTCCATTGACGATGACGATGCGGACAAGATCAGAACAATCGGTGACGCCGTGACGGTGATCAAGGCCAAAATCGGTTAGGAGTTCCGCATGGGAAACAAGGCAACGCGGCTCCTTCAGCTGCAGTATGTGCTGGGCTGGATGATGTCCTTTTTCCTGACACCGTTATACTATGCCGTTATCCGGTGTGCCGGGTACAGCATCCGTAATATCCGGGAGGTCAGGAGGCAGAGCCGGGCTCTGTTTAAAGATCATAAAGGGCCATGGATTGTATGCTCCAATCATCTGACCATGATTGATTCCGTGATCTTGTCTTACGCCTTGTTTCCCGTGCATCGTTGCATCCTGCAATACAATCTCCTGCCCTGGAATCTGCCCGAGCGGGCCAACTTCCAGCGCAATTTCCTGCTGACCTTTCTGTGCTACATCAACAAATGTGTCCCCGTCAGCCGTGGAGGTGACCGGGAAGAGATGAAGCAGGTGCTGGACAAGTGCCTGTATCTTCTCCTCCGAGGTCAAAATCTGATGATTTTTCCCGAAGGCGGACGGACACGCACCGGACGGGTCGATACGGAGAATTTTTCCTACGGTGTCGGCCGCTTTCTGGAAGGGGTCGAGATGTGCCGGGTCATGTGCCTGTACCTGCGGGGCGATCATCAGGAGCGGTACAGCAATATGCCCAAGTGGGGAGAGAACTTTACCTGCCTGATCGACACACTGGAGATCAAGAAAACCGGGCAGAGTGGTCTGCGGGCACAGCGGCAGTATACGGAACAGATTGTGCGTCGCCTTGCCGCCATGGAGGAACAGTATTTTGCCGGCTGTCGGGAACGATGTCGTGGATTTGAGGCATCCGGATGCCTTGAAGAAAAACCTTGACGGCCGCTTTGTCGGGCGTGTTTTTCTGCCGGAGGAAAAACGTCGGATTTTCAGCGACAGCGACCCCGAGCGAACCCTCTGGCAGTTGTGGGCCGCCAAGGAAACCGCCTATAAAATCATCAGCAAGGCTCATCCCGTCGTCCATTCCGGTCCCCTGAAATATCGGGTAACCTTATCCGAAGTCTGTTCAATTTCATCAACCCTGCTGTCCTGCCGTGTGGAAACGCCTGTCGATGGCGTGACAATTGTCATCCAGAATGAGGCCGATTATGTGCATGCCTTCGGCTGCAGCGATAACTGCACGGCAGTGGAAACCATGCACCCCAAAGTCTTTCATCTGGATCAGGACCATTTTGCGGATCGCACCGAGTCTGATGCGGTCAGACAAATGCTTTGTCTTGACCTGGCGCGTTCCTTGGGGATTCCTGCCGGAGAAATCGACGTGCGCCGTCATCCGGGGGAGCGCGGGGCCAGCCCTCCGGTTGTTTACATCAGCGGCAAGGCTGCTTCCGTGGATATCAGCCTCAGTCATCACGGCCGCTACGGCGCCTTCGTCTGGTTCGGCGCTCAACCTTAAGCAAAAAAATCTCTGAATAACGGATTGCGGATCAGGGGGCAGGATTGTACCGGGTCCAACTGGTCAACTGCCAGTTCGGCTCGTCTGAGGGTTTCTCTGAGGACGGGACAAGACCACACTTGCGGGCAAAGTAGCGGTGAAAGGCAAGGGAACGCGTCAGTTCCGGGTGAAAGACCGTGACCAGAACCTGATCTGTTTCCGCAGCGGCGATGTAATCATCGATCTCCAGGAGAATTTCTACCCCTTTCCCTGTCCGGATGATTTTCGGCGCCCGAATGAAGGTCAAGGGTAGGGGGTTTGTGGCAACTTTCGGGATCAGGGCTTTCCGGACAAAACTGTCCAGTTGACTGCCGAAACTGTTCCTCTCCAGCTCGATGTCGATCAGTCCCAGGTGAGGTGCTTCCCCTTTAAGGGACCGGGCCAGTAAAATAGCCCCGGCACAGGTTCCCCAGAGCTTTGTCCCCTGATGACAGGCGTCGATAATCGGTTTTTCCAGATCGAAGATGCGGATGAGACGGGAAAGACAGGTACTTTCCCCTCCGGGAATGACCAGACCCGCCAGTGACGACAAAGCGGCGGCCTCCTTGACGGGAGAAGCCGGAATCCCAATACGTTCAAAATGATCCAGGTGTTCCCAGACACCGCCCTGAAGGTCCAGAACCCCGATCATGCCTTGCTGTGTCTTCACGGATTTTCAGAATCTACCAGCCCCGTCCGGCCAGGAGCTGCTCTTCGGGAATCGATGAGATTTCCAGACCCTTCATGGCCTCACCCAATCCCATGGATGCCTCCATTACTTTCACCGGGTCATTGAAGAAAGCGGTCGCCTTCACGATGGCCCGGGCCCTGGCGGCCGGATTATCGGACTTGAAAATTCCCGATCCGACAAAGATGCCGTCGCAGCCCAACTGCATCATGAGCGCCGCATCGGCGGGGGTGGCAATGCCGCCGGCGGCAAAATTGACCACGGGGAGCCGTTTCAGTTTTCGTACCTGGAGGGCCAGTTCGTAGGGAATGCCGTTTGCTTTGGCGAAGGGGGTAACCTCTTCCACGGGCATGTTTGTCAACTGACGGATTTCCCGGTTCATGGTCCGCATGTGCCGGACCGCTTCCACCACGTTGCCCGTACCCGCTTCACCCTTGGTCCGGATCATGGCGGCCCCTTCGGCGATGCGCCGGAGGGCCTCCCCCAGATTGCGGGCGCCGCAGACGAAGGGAATGGAAAACCGGGTCTTGTCGATATGGTATTCTTCATCCGCCGGGGTCAGGACCTCGCTTTCGTCGATATAGTCGATCTTCAGCGCTTCCAGAATTTGGGCTTCCACAAAGTGGCCGATCCGTGCCTTGGCCATGACAGGGATGGATACGGTCTTTTTGATTTCTGCAATCATGGCCGGATCGGACATCCGGGCGACGCCGCCGTCCCGGCGGATATCGGCCGGAACACGCTCCAGGGCCATCACGGCAACGGCGCCGGCCTCCTCGGCGATCTTTGCCTGTTCCACATTGGTCACATCCATGATCACCCCGCCTTTGAGCATCTGGGCCAACTGGACATTCAATTCATACCTTTTTTTATCTACCACGGTTTGCCTCCATCATTTGGTAAAAAGCGTCCGGATGTTGCGATACGCACCCGGGTTTGCTGATCCGACCACTTTTATCGGATGCAATACCAAGGGATCCTTGTTTTCCCGGAAATTACGCTGCTTTTCTTTTAATTTTTTTTCGTGTAAATCACGAGGGGAGTTAGTCTATATTTTATGGAATGCAATCGTCAAGCATAAACATTTCCTCGGTTATGGGAACCGAAGACGGCAGAGAATGCTCCCTAAGTGAATGAGAAATGGAACAGCCCTTAATCACATTGCTTGCGGAAGAAGCCGCGAGAATCGGGATCACACTCGGCCCTCCGGAGCTGGCCCAGTTTGCCGTTTTTTATGACGAATTCCAAATATGGAACGCCAAGATGAATCTGACGGCCGTGGACGCAGGGCCGCCTTTTATCATCAGACATTTCATTGATTCCCTGCTTGCCCTACCCTCTATACCCCCTGCAGCAACGACGCTTCTTGATTTAGGTACGGGTGGCGGAATGCCCGGCATTCCGTTGGAAATTGCGGACAAAACACTCAAGGTGACGCTTCTAGATTCCTCACGTAAAAAAACATCCTTTTTAAGGCATGTTTTAATCAAGCTGGGCAAAAGTGATGTCCGGGTTATTACGGGCCGTGCCGAAGACCAATTAGTAGACCATGGCCAGCAGGAGTTATACGATGTGGTCATCTCCCGGGCAACCTTCAAACTGTCCCAATTCCTGACTCTGGGCAACGCTTTCGTCAGAAAGGAGGGGGTAATCATTGCCATGAAGGGTCGCGAATGGCGCAAGGAAAAGGAGGAAGCGGAAAAAGTCCACGCAGATGATCAACTGCGGCTCATAGACATCCGGGAAACATTTCTCCCCCACTATGAGGAGATACGTGCCCTGCTGGTCTATCGCAAGGATGGATGATTGTGCATCGTGATCGACCACGCCGGATTCTGCATATCGATATGGACGCCTTTTTTGCCGCGGTGGAGCAGAAACGACACCCTGAGTTGCTCGGTAAGGCCGTTGTAATCGGCGGTATGGGAGACCCGACCCGCCGCGGCGTCGTGGCGACCGCCTCCTATGAAGCGCGGGTGTTTGGTATACACTCCGCCATGCCGCTTAAAACGGCATATCGTTTAAACCCTCACGCCGTTTTTCTCCCCGTCGATTATGACGCCTACACAGCGGAGTCCGGGAAGGTGAAGCAGATTTTGCGGACCATATCCCCGATCATGGAAGATGTGGGGATCGATGAAGCCTTTCTGGACATTTCCATGCTTGCTCAAGGCAGTCTGGAAATTGCCCAGGAGATTAAAACAAGAATACGTGAGGAGACAGGCCTGAGCTGTTCTATCGGCATCGGGCCGAATAAACTGCTGGCCAAAATGGCTTCCGATATGAAAAAACCGGATGGTGTTACCCTGATCGGATCGGAGGATATCGAAACGTTGCTCTGGCCTCTGCCGGTCCGGAAGCTCTGGGGTGTCGGTCCGAAAACGGAAATACGTTTGCGGGAAAGAGGCGTTGAATGTGTGGGAGACCTGGCCGTGCAAAGTGCAGACATTCTCATTGCGCTGTTCGGTAAATCCTATGGTCATTTCCTGTACGAAGCTTCCCGGGGAATTGATGACAGTTCCCTGATCACTCGCTGGGAGCCCCGGTCCATCAGCCGGGAAATGACCTTTCAGCGCGACATTGTCCAGTGGCAGATCATTGCAAAGCATTTGGCGGACTTGACGAAAGAGGTGGTGGTGTCGTTACGGGAGGAACAGTTATGGGCGAAAACGGTGACCGTCAAAATTCGGTTCGGTGATTTTCAGACCCTGACTCGCAGTACAACACTGACGGTTCATTCCGCCTCCGAAGAAGAAATCCGCAAGGCGGCCTTTGCATGTCTCAAACGCTTCGATCTGCACAAACGCATCCGCCTGATCGGCGTCCGTCTGTCGCACCTGGATAAAACGTTCCGACCCGGAGGTTAAATCTCGAAACCGCTGTTCGGTTTGATGGAGGCGTGAGGGGATTCCATTTCCTGACTTTCATATCCCCGGGTGATGTAGTAGGCCACCTTGTCGAAAAACAACATAATACGTCGGTCCAGCTCCAGAGACATATAGATATTGATGGTTTTCTCCCAAACGCCACGGGAGATGGTGAAGGTAAAAACCTGTTTCTTGATGAGGCTCAACGTGCTGAGCACATCCGCCAGGGGTAAAT